>NZ_JBVJNN010000020.1:0-134891 GCF_055583685.1 Streptomyces sp. NPDC104581 | reverse complement strand
ACCATCAGGGAGGGAAAGCATTCTGCACCGAACCGCACGGAAAAGGGGAGCGTTTCGTCGCCCCCCCCCCCCCCCCCCCCCCCCCACGCCCCCCCCCCCCCAACCCCCCCCCCCCCCCCCCCCCCCACACCCGGCAACCATGGGGGAGTGCTCTCCAGTACGGACAGTTGTACGGAGGCGTTCAGCGAAGGGGCGGACTTCTTGCCGGGAGCACGCCACCACACCACGATCACGACGGGCGACGACGGCCGACGGCACACCGCCGGCCGGCCCGCACGCGCGCTGACCGTGTCGCTCCCGGACTCGTCCAACGGGCCCCGACCGGGCCTTGAACGCGTCCCACACCACACAAGGCAACAACATCCCGCGATTTCCGCTACACAGAGTCACAAGTGGGCAGGACTCGCCCATGCCGACACCCACCACGGCGGACACCGCCGCCCTCGACCGCCTCGCCCGTACGCAGATGCGCCTGGCGACCTCCGGACAACTGCGCGCCACCGGCCTGGCCGGCAGCACGGCGGCTCGCCGCTCCGCGCCGGGCGGCTGCTGGCAGCGGCTGCTGCCGGGGGTGGTCCTGATACAGACGGGAAAGCCGGACGTGTGGCAACAGCTGCTGGCTGCGGTCCTGTTCGCCGCGCGGGGCCCGTCCGTGATGTCGGGCCGTACGGCGGTCCTGACGGGCGAGGCGGTCCTGGCCATCTACGGCGTGCGCGGCGCCCGCACCGACCGGGCCGACGTCCTGGTCGGCGCGGGCCGCCGGCTCCGGGACCGGTCGTACGTCCGCCTCCACCCCACCCGCCGCTGGCCACCGACCCTCCGCGGGGAGGGCATCCCCTGCGTCCGCGCGGTCAGAGCGGCGTCCGACTTCGCCGCGCACGAACCCTCACCCGACCGCGTCCGCGCGCTTCTGGTGAGCACGGTCCAGAAGGGCCGCTGCCACCCGGACGACCTCCGCGCCGAACTCCGCGCGTCCCACGCCTTGCGCAACCCCGCGGTCCGCGCGGTGCTGGACGACCTCCGCGTCGGCATCCGCTCCATCGCCGAGGGCGAGACCCGCGACACCCTGCTCCGCGCCGGCGTCCCCGACGCCCTCTGGAACGCGACCCTCCACACCCCGGCCGGCACCTTCCTGGCCCGCCCGGACGCGTACTGGCCCTACGAGGGGGTGGCGCTGGAGGTCGACTCGGCGGAGTACCACCTGGGCGTCACGGAGTACCGCGCCACCCTCCGCCGCCGCCTCCTCCTGGAATCCCACGGCGTATCGGTCCTGAGCGTGACCCCGTCCCTGGTCCGCGACCACCCACAGGAACTGATCTCCGCGGTCCTCACCAGACTCCACCACGCCACCAGATGCCCCACCCGCCCAACGGTGGTGGTGCGCCGCTGAGATGCCATCGGCGTGCCCGTACCGGCACCAGATGCCGCGGCCACTTCGGCAACGGCATCTGTCACTCGGGAGAGTGCCCGCGCTCAGGCGCCGTTCACCGGGGACGGCGCTTCGCGCAGACGCTCGGCCTGGACGTCGTACTCGTCGAGAATCCGACGGAGCTGTTCCAGCGCCTCATCAGGGATCTCCGGCGACGCGGACTCCGCCACCAACCGGGCGGCGGACACCATCGCGGCGAACTCGTAGGCATGCGCGGTCGCCCGCACGACACCGGGCCGGGCCCACTCAAGACGCATGGTCTCAGCCCTTCGCCGCCATGTAGTCCTTCATCTGCCCGAGTTCCTCCGCGAATTGGTCGTAGTCCTGACGGCTACCGTTGAGGTAGACACTCCAGCCGACGCTGTTCTTCGCGAAGAGGATCGCTTCCTGGATCTCCTCGTCGGTGGCCCCGAACATCTTCGCGGCCTCCGTGTGGAAGAGCGTGCAGTAGCGGCACTTCGTCTCCGAGTGCAACGCCACCCCCATCAGCTCCTTGTACTTGTTGGGGATGAGCGTCTCGCCGAGTTCGATCCTCTTGAAGATCTCCCACTCGGCGTCCAGCATGTCTTCCGGTATCTGAGCCATGAAATGCGGCACGAGACCGAGCGTCTCCTTGATCTCCGACTCGACCTCGCTCCGGCTCCGGCCCGTCATGGCGATCACTCCTCTCAGCCACGCGAAACGGATGTACTCATTCCAGGCTAAATCGTGCCGCATACCACGTCGACCGCAGTCGTGCTCACCGGGAGAGCCGAAGCCCGACGCGGTCAGTCGAGGCGAGATGCCCGCACGGCGCCGACGAAGTCGGCCCACGCGGCGTGCCGTATGGCAATCCGAGGCCCCGCGGGCACCTTCGAGTCACGAACGGCGGCTATGCCACCCAACTCGGCGACCTCGACGCACTCGCCGCCGGTGCCGTTGCTGTAACTGCTCTTTCGCCACTGGGGGGCGGGAAGCGATGTCATCGGGAGTGCTCCTCCATACTTCTGCGGATCAGCGCGACTGATCGCTGCGGACTCAGGGCCAGGGCCCTCAAGTGGTCGAACGCCTTCGTGTACAGGCTCACATCCTCCGGCAGCTCAAGGTAGACCGAGTCCGTGAGCCCGTCTCGATACACCATGTCCGGGTCTTCCTGCTCTGGGAAGCCGAGGACGGTGAACGACCCCGTTGCCGGATAGGCGCCGGCATCGTACGGCAGAACCTGCACCGTCACGCTCCTCAACTTCGCCATTTCCAGGATGCGTTCGTGTTGCTCGGCCATGATCTGGCGGCTGCCGACCTGATGCAGGAGTGCACTCTGATGAATCACAGCCCAGAAGTCGGGCCCGTTGACGTCACTCAGCAGCTGCTGTCGTCGCATGCGTACGTCGACAAGGCGTTGAACCTCGTCGTGAGGTTGGTCGGAGGAGACCCTGCTCAGCTCGGTCGCGTACGCCGGCGTCTGCAACAGCCCGGGGATGAACTCGCCCTGGTAGGTGCGAAGGTCGGACGCCGCCTGCTCCAAGCCCACGTACACCGAGAACCACGAAGGCACGGCATCGCCGTGCGCGTGCCACCACCCCTTGGTCTTCGACTCCTTGGCCAGCCCCTTCAGCAACTCGCGCAGCTCGTCCGAGGTCCCGTAGAAGCGGCACAGCGCCTCCACGTCTGAGGGCTGCACCCGCCCCTGGCCCGTCTCCATGCGATTGACCTTGGAGCCGCTCCAGTCCAGCTCCTTGCCGACCTGGTTGCAGGTCATCCCGCTCTCATCGCGCAGCTTCCTGAGCTCGATCGCCAGGCGACGGCGTCGTGCGGTAGGTGATCCGGCCACTTCAACTCCTCATGCGTGCAACGGGGGTTCCATCCCATCGGAAGCGAGCGCCCGCGCCAATCACTCGTTCGAGCTAATCCCTTCGTGCACATTGCATGAAGGGATGCTCCACTGTCATTCTGTTATGGCAAGTGACGGAGCGTTATGGCTGGCTCAATCGGGTGCGACGACGTGAGGCGCCCGGCGGGAGGAGTAGAGGCATGGCCATCTATCAGGAGAGTGGTTGCGTGCGGCGGCGGCCGTGGGACGTGTCGTTCACCGCTGAGGCGCGCGTGGTCGCCCGAGTACGGAGGGCGATGCGACTGCATCTCTCGTTGTGGGGTCTCTCGGACCTGGAGGACATGGCTCAGATCTGCGTCTCGGAGTTGGTGGCCAACGTGATCAACCATGTCGGCCCCGGGACTCCGGTCACCCTGGCGGTCTCGACGGACGGCGTGCACCTCCGTATCGAGCTGAGCGACCCGGACACTCGGGCGATGCCGACGCTCCTCGCCCCCACATCCGCCGCCGAGTCGGGGCGGGGCCTGATGATCCTCGATGCGGTGGCCTCGCGCTGGGGCGTCATCTCGCGCGCCGACTCGAAGGTGGTGTGGTGTGAGTTGGCCACGGGGCTGGAGGTGTCGAACGACCACCCGAGGAACTCGCGTGTCGCACAGGCCGAGATGAGCATCGTCCGCCACGGAGCCGCTCGGGACGCCGAGGTTGAGGCGGTGACCCCGCTCTCGACGGCGGTGGCCGAGAAGGCGGCGATCGACCTGATCGCCGACGTCCTCCACTGGCTCCGCGCCCACGGCTGCGACCCGGACGAAACCCTGGATCGAGCTCAGACACGTTTCGAAGCGCAGCTCGAAGAGGCCGGCTAGCGGCTCGGACTCAGTGAGGTGCATGTGACCGGTTGGTCGGAATGTCGGCAACTGGGGTATAACCACGGGACCCACAAGACACCGGCCACCTGGGCATGGCTTGCGAATCCTTATGAATCAACCAGTCGAGCGTTGGTTCGACTTCCTGACCAACCAGAAAACCGACGCGGTGTCCACAAGAGCGTCGATTTCCTCGAGGAGTACCCCCACAACCTGGGTCAAGCAATGCAAGAGAACCCCAAACCCTCGTCCGGACAAAAGTGGCAGGTGGGATCGTCAACTCCCCGGCACGATATTGCCGACGGGTTTCAGGCGCTGGGCCGACCGCCCGTCAACCTCTGCCGTTCCAACAGAGAATTCGGAACGGTTGACAGGATCGCGGGTTCCTGGGGGCCGCGATGGGCCAAGTAGAGATCCTCGCGAGCACGGGTGCAGAGTGACAACAAGCGCAAGCGTGCATCGACGCTGGTCGGGTCTTCTGCGTAGGCATCCAGATCTGGGACAAAAACGCTGTCGAACTCCAGCCCTTTCATGCTGGCCGTGCTCACGATTTTGATGGGATGTGACGAGAAGTCGATTATGTTTCGGTGGCGATCACTGTGGACGTAGGCCTGGGTTTGATCTGCGAGCCCTACGCTGGTGAGCCTGCTCTGCATTTCCCGTACCAGGAACGTCGACCTGCAGATGATTCCGATGGTCCAGTTGCGATGGGCATTAAAATAAAGAGATACTCCAGTGGCGAGATGGGTGAGGGAGGGAACCCTCATGACAACGGGAGTGCGGCCCGCGCGTGCGGGTAACGGAATGTCCTTGCGATTTTCCGTGCGGAACTCGGCTGCCAGCAGTGCGATCTCTCGACTGTTCCTGTGGTTCTCCGGCAGCACGAGCGCATCAGTCTCCGTGGCGAGCGACCGCTGCATCTCCGACAGGCTGCTCTGTTCGTCACCGATGCGCTGGTACTCGTCCGCGAACACAGTGACGTCGGCGCCGAGGACTCGGCACAGATGGAAGAACCCGAGGGGGAGATTCTGGCCCTCGTCGATCACCAGATGCGTGGTTGCCCTCACGTTTCGGAGGATGCAGCCGCGCTGCATCTCGATCCAGTCGTAGGTCCGCTCATCCTGGTCGGCTCGCGGTGGGTCGGCCCGGAAGTGCGCGCGCCAGAGGCCCCTGATCCATCGTTCAAAGGTGGTGACGACAACTGAATCCGTGAGATCGGAAGCCAGCTGTGCAAGGTACTGATGCAGAAGGTTGAATCGGGTAAGAAGGACGACGTCGCGCCCTGCAGTAGCCAGAGCCCAGGCACGATAAACGGCGCTCACGGTCTTTCCCCCGCCTGGCGATCCCGTGACCACGTGAGATCCGCGGAACGGCATGTCCATGACCTCCCGTTGCTCGGTTCCGAGCTCCAAGAGGGAGGGGATCCTCATGAGAGGTCCACGGTTTCGGCCGACTCCTCCAGTGCAGCGCGGAGGGTCGCCCGGAAGAATCCCGGGACCTCGTTGTCGCCGATCAGCAATGTTCTGTCCAAGATAGAGTTCTCGATCTCGCAGCAGGTTTCCGGGAGTAGAGTGCAGGCATGACAGGCGGCGCGGTTGAGATTGGCCAACGAACGACCGGTTGAATCGGCGCACAGTGGGTCCTGCGAACACCATTGCGCTGATTCGAGTAGACGAATCAAGGTCTCGGCAAGGTAGGGGTGCTGGCCCTGGCGGACGAGTCCGCCCAACGTTCCTTCGGCGTCCCCCGCTGCCGTGTATACGAATACCCCGGCCTGGGGCGGATGGCCGCTGCCCGGCGAATGGCTCCTGGCATAGACACGTTCCCGGAGTGAGGCCGCGTTGTATCCGCTGTCGTATGAGAGCTGCCGGATGAAGTGATGAGCCAGAGTGTGCAGCATCACGAATCGGGGCAGCAGTGCCGGTCCCGACTTGGCCCTCAATCGATCGACCTTGAAGGATGCGTCCAGATCGCGTTCGATTCGTCGTGTCCAGTCGCGAACTTCCGTAAGGCCTTCCCAGGAGCTCAGACTCTCTTCATCGACGGCGATGAAGATTCCCTCGCCGTAGGTTTCCACGGCTGGTAGCCACTTTGCGCGCCGTGTTGTGTTGACCGATATCAGGCGACCACCTTCGCCCTCGTCACCCGGAGTCGGCTCGTACCGGGAGAATCCTTCCAACGCCCGGACTTCACGCACTCGATCCGCCACGACCACGGCCGATACTGCCGTGGCCAGTTCTCGCATAGAGCGCGGGGCGGTGTGGTCGATGCCGAGAAGAGTACGACGCACGGAGAAGGTTTTTGAACCAGCGACGGATTCTGGGGCGGAAAACGCTGCCCATTCGGCGATGCTGAGGTCGTCGTCCGCGTTGGTCGACGGCTTCGAGGTAGCCTCGTCGGTAGTACGGAGCCATACTGATTCCACGAACTCCACGGAAACATGGCACTGTACTGCGATTATCTTTTTGAACTCGCCGGCTAGGGGGCCGTCGGGGGCACTGGCGAAGTCCGGCCAGAGCTTGTTGTCGACGACCGTCTGGACGAGTTCGTCGTCTTCCGAGAGGCTGGCAGGCGTGGGGATGTCGATCGCCGAGTGGGTGACCGGAAAATAGACATTGGACGCACCGCGCTGTACCGCTTGCGGTGTTTCCTCGCAGACGTCTGATTCATCCTCCTCGTACTGCCAGGGATGGGCCCCTGAGCATTTACTCCGCAACTGCTTGAGGATGTTTTTCTGGCTGATCCCGGCCAGAGTTCGGTCTGCCCTGCAGACTTCGCAGACAACCTGCAGAGCCTCGAGGCCGGACGACTCGGGGGTGGCGACGAATCGGAGCCGACGCACCTGGCACTGGCGTTGATCATGGTTCTCGCTATGTGAGTGTGCCCACCGGTGCCAGTCGATGTCGGACATGTGGCCCGCCCGGCATACTTGGATGAAGCGCATCGGAGCCATCTGTGGTCTTCCGGGGCAGCGCTGGCAACCGGGATGTTTGTCCTTCTCCTCGAGTTCTGTGCGCCAGAACTTCATCTCCCTGCATTGAGGACAGAACAGCCATTTGGGGAAGCGCACGTACGAAGGTCCGCTGCGGGAAGCGAAGGCCGCCTTTCCGGACGGGATGACAGGGGCCGACCGGAAATCCTCTACGCGCAATTTTGCGGCGAGCCGTGGTGACTCCACCCGCTCAGCGCTTTTGGACCAGCTGCGAATGTCGGCGGCGACGAATGATTCGCCGCGGATGTCGATGATCCCGCCGACACCAAACGGGACAATGGTCTGCGTTCTGCGGACCTTGCGGCGAATGTCCTTCACGCTGTTCACGCTCCTCTGACGACGATGAGGCACTCGCGGTCGACGTTGCGCATCGACTGCGGAGTCTCCCACAGGCCTTCTTGCTTACCGAAGTCGGTGAGGAGTGAGGTGTACATTCTCCCCTGAGACTTGTAATAGAGGCGTTTCCCCTCGCCCCGCGCGATTTCAGCCTCCTGCTTCCATTCCTCGATCAGGGCGTCCAACTGCGTGGCTGTTGTGTCAGCCTCGCCGGGATCGGCACGCTGCACATGGTCCACCACGAGTTTCCGGACCCGCGCGACAGCGTCCGCGTAGTGGAGGATGTCCCCTGCCTGGTTCTCTGCGTTGAGTCCGGCCCCGTGCCGCATGAGAATAGTGAGTACCGCGTGGAGAGCTCTGTCGCGGGAAGGCGGGGACCACGGTGTGACGCTGGTGGGCTCGACATGCCGATAGAGCGAACGATGGTAGACGCCGAACGATTCGTAATGGGAGCGGTCGCGTGGTTTGGACGAGCGGAACAGCGTGACGATCAGTCCGGGCACGTGCCGGCGGCCGACACGGCTGGTGGCCTGGATGTACTCCGATGTCGTCTTGGGTTGTCCGTTCATGATCATGAGGCCAAGACGTGGAACGTCCACGCCCACGGACAACATGTTGGTCGTGGCAAGGAAGGAGACGCTGTTCCTTTCCTTGAACTGCTTCCCAAGACGTTCGAGAAGGCGTGGTTGATCGGCTCGCGGGATGTTGCTGGTGAGCTCGACGACAGCGCCGTCCCCCAGCTTGCGCCGCAGGGATTGGTCCTTCGTCAAGTGCTCCAGGCGCGCAGGAATGTCGTCCCTTGCGATGGTGACGGTTCGGCCGAGCTCACGCAGACTGTTGTGGTAGGCGACCATGGTCCAGTACGCATCTCGCAGGTCATCGTCGTCAGTGAGTTCCATCGGCGCCTGCAACCCCGCAGCACCCACATGTACGGTCGCCGTCGAGGCTGTGTGGCCCTGTGCCATCACACCGACATAGAGACGTCCAGGCTTGTTCTTATCGGGTGAGGCAAAGTACGAGTGCCCCGCTTTGAGCCCTGCCGGTGGAAAGAGCTGTACGGGCCGGCCGTAGAGGCCGCGCACTTGATCCTGCGAACGTCGGATGGTCGCTGTAGAGGCGATGACCTTCGGTGGTGTGCCTTCCCAGGCACACAGTTCGAGTACAGCCGACTCGTACAGCCCGACTGTTGTTCCCAGGGGGCCAGCGAGCAGGTGCAACTCGTCCTGGATCACAAGCGACGGCGCGAGTCTGTCGTCCCCGCCGAAGAGCCGACCGGCTTCCGGCTCCCACGCGAGTCGCGCGAACTTGTCGACAGTGCCGAGCACGAAGGTCGGTGGTTTCCTGTATATCTGCTGGTCCACGACCGCCACAGGGAGTTGCTCGTGGAATACACAGGTACTGCGCGGACAGAAGAACGACGTGCCGACACCGTCGGCTCGGATGCCGAAATCCCTTTCCCGGCCGCCTCGTTCCGGAACGATCTCGGTACCGCACCACGGGCATCGCTCCAGAAGGAACCGATCATCCGGCTCGTTCATCTGCTTCAGGGCGTCGAGTTCCACCTCCGCGACGGCGATCTTGTTGGGCGTCGTCTCCTGGCCGACCCAGAGTCCGATGGAGATGGGTTCCTCACCCAGATCCACGGACAGGGGACCGTCTTTTCCGGCTCTGATGTATTCGAGGGCGCAAATCGCCGTCGCAGTGCGCTGGAACTGCTGAGTAGTGAGAAGGCTGAGGGTGTACCGGCTCAGTACGGCGGTGCCTCCACCCTTTGCACCGAATCGGAGCCGGCGCAGGAGGATCTCGAAACAGGCGGTGAGTAGATAGGTCTCGGTCTTTCCGCCACCCGTCGGGAACCAGATGAGGTCAACCGTGCGCCGGTCCTCGTGCCCGGGATTCATCAGACTCTCGACGACAAGCAGGAAGTAGGCGAGCTGGAACGGGTGCCACGCGTAGGTGTCGGCAGGCTCGGTCAGCGTGATCAGCGCACTGTCCCTCCGGCGACGGCTCCCCGCCAGTTCAGGGCGGCCGTGCAGCATCTGGAGTGCCATGGCTCGGTTGGCCAGGCGGAATGCTTCGCGTGCCTTGGCCCCTGTCGGAGTCTGTGCGGTAAGCGCCTCCACTCCGGACGTCATGCGGTCGAGCGTCGCGCCGATTCGATCGAGGAGGCGCCCGGCAGGTGCGGCTGCCCACGGCCGAAGGGACTCCGCCTCCGACTGCTGGTTCTCGAACCACTTCCTGTACCCGAGGATGAACGAGAGCAGTCCGGCTCGCAGGTCGATCACAGACAAGTCAGGTTGCGAGAGGTGAGCGAGGTTGAGCACGGGTAGATCGCGAGGCCCATCGGGTTTGATGTGCTCGACCACCTGCCGGGGCATCACCTCTGCTCGCACGGTGGTCACTCGGTCGGCGTCGTCGTTCCACTCGACCGCGCAGCCGTGCCCCACGGCTCTGTTGACGATGTGCCGATACTGGACGCGAAGTTCCTGCTCTTCCTCATCGCGACTGTTCAGACGAGTGCTCGGGTATTCGAGAACTGTGCCGTCCTTGGTTGTCACCTGAAGTCCCACCTGGAAGAGCATCAGGTCCCTATCTTTATAACGGCTCTCCTCCTCTTGGTGTTGGTTGGCCAGCACGCAGGTGACGAGGTGCCCGTTACCGAATGCCCGCCACCGGACGTGAAGACGGCCGTGCCCGTCCAGACATGGAACTGGGCTCGGCATTCCGATTTCGATGATCTCCGTCGTGGAGAGGCGTGGTTGCCTCTGCCAAGTGCGCCGCCCGCCCTGGCGGGTCGTCAGGTAGCGGGAGGCTTCGCAGGTCACCTCAATCCGGCGGGAGTCAGTGAAGAATGAGAAACCCAGGGACGACGGAAGCCAGGCATTCGCCTCTGCCACTGGATCCTCTGCGAAACCGTCCTCCTCCCCGCTTCCGGCAGCTGCTTCGTGGAATCCCTCCTCACCCTCATCCTGTGTGTGCTCCAGCATGGACGTTCCTCGCGGATACAGCGTGCCCATCAGGTAGCGTCGGTCAGGGGGGTCGACGAGGGTCTCCTCCTCGTTGGGGCGGGGGCCGACCAACTGGCGGTGGAGATAGGTCACATATTCGTCGCGATGGACGGAGAGTTGCGATGCGATGTCATTCATTTCATTTCCACTCTTCGCTCCATTACGGCCGCGCCCACGGTCGCCAGCTTCTTCCGGACATCAGCGCTGCACGAGATCCAAAGCTGAGCACGTGCCCTGGTCCAGGCGACATATATCGCATCGAGTCGGCCGTCCAAGTGGTTGGGCTCAAGATCGATCAGACAGACGACGTGACTCTCATGGCCCTTGAAATCGGTGATCGATGACCAGGTGAGTCGGTGCTTGGTGCGTTCGGACCCGACGACGTCAGTGAAGCGTTGAATCTTGGCCGCACGCTGTGACAAGCGGGCCGAGCTCGTCTCCCAGTCGCCCGAAGCAGACAAGAGTGTGATGTCTCGCAGGGAGACATCCTGCCGAACGAGTTCGTTCACGTAGGTGTCCAGCAAGTCCGCCTCCTCCTGCGCAGTCTGAGGGTAGACGAACCGAGCAGGGTCCCCCTCGCCAGCAGAGGCGATTCCCAGGTTCGCCCCGGTGAAGAGCTGCACCTGTTTGACGATCTGTACGGTGTTGCGACAGTTGCGCTTCATGGGCCCGTACACGAATCCCAGTGTGTATAGGTATTCCTGTGCCTCGGAGCTGTAGGTGTCCGGAGTCAGAACCTGGTTGTTCTGATCCAGCATGAAGATCCAGCGGCCTTTCTCAAGTCCGCCCGAAACCAAATTGTCCAGCACGTCGAGGCTGTCGAAGGTCATCAAGTCCTGGGCCTCATCGACGATCAGATGGTCGAAGGACTGGCGCTTGACCTCGTTCAGTCGCTCGAAGGGCAGGACGGTGATCGCATCGTCGGCGAGAATCCGACGCATGTGCCTGGCCAGCGTGCTGCTTGCACAAGTGAACAGGACGCTGCCGACGGCGGACTTGCGGCGAGCCGCCTCAGCGGCGAGGAATGTCTTGCCGGTGCCTGCGCCTCCGGTCCAGATCAGGCGTCGGTTGGAATCCAACTCGTCGAGCCGATCCATCTGTTCGTTCGTGAGGCGCTCGAACGCGACGTCCAGATCGGTCAGTCGGGACTGCAGATTGGGCACAAGATCGAAGTCCGGCCGGGTGGCGTCGAGGATCTTCTTGCGAACGTCACTCGAGATAGGTGTACGCGCCCACCTGTTGCGACCCGACCAGAAGCGCGTGGTCCGCTCGATTCCTTGGGCCAGACCGCGGCCACCGTCGTAGGCTGTGCCTCCGAGGTACTGCTCGGGTTCGAATTCTGTTGTGCGGTCCAGATCGATGTCCGGGGTGATCACGAAGTATCCGCTCGGGACTCCCAGATCCCTGAGATCGCCGATCAGGGTGCCGAGCTTCCGTTCGAACTCGTGCATCCCGCTGCTGGCCTGCGTGAAGGGGCTTTCCTTGGGGCCGTCCTCGTGACCGGCCGGTCCGTAGTACCACTTCCCGTCCCTCTGTACTACCCGGCCACCCTTGACCTCGATGAAGAGAAGGATGCCGGGAGTGATCACGACGAAGTCGATCTCACCGACACGCTTGGTGCGATGGCGGCCGAGGTGGACCGAGTGCAGCGCGACGCTCTGATGGTCGGGCATCGCCTTGAGTGCTGCGAACACACTCCGTTCGGCCCGACTCCTGGTGCTGCTCGAGATCTCGCTCGGGATGATCCGCATCAACTCTCCCCGCCACCGTGCCAACGACATACTCAACATACTGAGCGTCAGCGCCTCGTGGTGCGGTGCCTGATGGGAAGACGCCGGCGGGAGCGGCCCGATGGATGATGGACTACGCGTTGATGCAGCCGCGACGGCGAGGTGGTCATGGGGTGGGCAGCGTGTCCGGTGAGCGGATGAGCGATGTCGCCGGCCGGGATTTCCTTGTCCGTCTTGTCGGTCGATTCGCAGCCGAAGGAGTCGACCTTCGGTCTGCCCTCGCGCAAGTGGTGAGAGCCGCGCGACTCGACGAGACCGGAACCAGGGACCTCTGGAACGCTGTGGCGGGTGAACCTGTGCAGCTTTTTGATGAGGGCGGTTACTTCAGGTCCGACACGGCCGTCGACGGCGAGGCGGTTTCCCACGAGGATCATGACGGTCTGAATGTCTTCGGAACGGAAGCCGAGGAAACTCCGGAACCCGCGGCGTTCCGAGAGGTGGTGCGGATCCAGGATCTGGAGGCCGCTCGTGGCGTGGCACGTCGTCTCCTCGAATCCGACCGCCGGCGACGCGATCCGGGTCGGCGCCTGCTCAGTGCGGACGAAGAGGTGGGACTCATCCTGCTCTTCCGCGGAACTGTTCCGCCCGCGCAGGAGCTGCCGGACCGATTCGTGGCGAACCTCGCGAGAGACGGTGAGGCGTACCAGGCGTTTTCTGCGATGGTTGCTCACAATCAGCGGTTGGTCCACAGTATCGTCAAGAACTTGGGATACCGAGATCACCCGGATTATGAAGACCTCGTACAGCACGGCATGCTGGGACTGATTCGTGCGGTGGAGAAATTCGACGCTTCCCTGGGGCACAAGTTCTCGACGTATGCCACCTGGTGGATTCGTCAGAAGGCCTCTCGCGGGATCGCCAATGAAGGATCGCCCATTCGAATCCCGATTCATCTCCAGGCCGAAATCGAGAGGGTGCGGAAGAAGGAGCGAGAATACCTGACGCGAGGTATGAATCCAAACGTCGACGATCTCGCTCTTGCTTGCGACCTGAAGCCTGCGAAAGTGATCGAGTGTCTCCGCTTGAGTCGCCGAATTTTCTCGCTGGATCAACCGGCGGGCGAGAACATCACTCTGGGGGAGCTGGCGGTCGGCGACCTCGGACTCGTACCGGGGCCGGAGGAGGCGTTGCGGCCGATGTTCGATCGGCAGCAGATCCTCCAGTGGTTCGACTTGTGCAGCCTCGTAGCAAGGAATCGTGAGATTCTGTTGCTGCGCAACGGATTTATCGATGGGAGATTCTGGACGCTGGAGGAAATTGGCGCCAGATTCGGCGTCACGCGCGAGCGTATTCGGCAGATCGAGCGCCGGGGGTTGGCCGACATCAGGATCCTTCTGGGCCTCGAGCCGGACAACGTCGCAGCTGAAAGACGTCGTGGCAAGGCGACCAGCTGGCTTGCCCGGAAGTCCCTTGAGGGAACCGAGCATCGCCGGATTCCAGGGAAGAAGCAAAAAGAATTGGACTCCGTCGCCCCGCTGTCAAGAGGGTGGGCAGGTATGTCGGAGATAGAGAGCAGTCCCAAAAGAGGAGAGGAAGCGGTGGCCTCACAGGAGAACGGGTTCGGCAAGGTGATGAGCGAGCCGGAGGCAGTCCGGTGGTACCACCGCCCCGGACACGAAGACGGTGGGCGGGAGTTCGGGAACGCGGCGGCCTTCGCCTTCGAAGCGGACCTGGAGGTGCTGGCTCGTGAGGCGACCCAGAACAGTCTGGATGAGCGCGACAGGCGGAACGGCCTTCCGGTCAGGGTTCGTTTCACACTGCATGAATTGACCGGGGACGCCCTTGCGCGATTCCGTAGCGCGATCCGCTGGGACCATCTCCAGCCGCACTTCGAGGCGGCCGCCGCACAGGACCAGAAGGTTGGGAGAGTCATCAGCACCGGCCTACGGGAGATGGACGAGCGCGATCGACTGGTACTTCTCCGCATTGATGACTACAACGCGCACGGCCTGACCGGTGATGACTATGAGGACGGCCGGTTCGCCGCGGTGGTTCGGCGGCAACTCGACAGCCGTAAATCCGATGCATCGGCCGGCGGATCGTACGGTCTCGGGAAGGCCACGTTGTGGGCCACCAGCCGATTGGGCCTCGTTCTCATCAATTCGACTCTCTCCGAACCGCACGAGGGAGCCACCCGGCGTCGGATGATCGGTCGTCTCGATCTACCGTGGCGGGAGGTGGGCGGCGGCCGATTCGCCGGTCCGGCCTGGTTGGGGCGACCGGACCCGGAGACGGGTAACGGGGAGGTCGTCCGCTCCTGGTGGGCCGACGAACAGACGGTCGAGAACCTACTCCTCACCAGGGAGAGCGACGAGCCCGGAACATCCTTCCTGATTGTGGGAGCGCACGACGTGGCCAGTCTTGCCGCGACCGGGCAGGATCACGAAGGCGATGTGAGTGAGGACGAGGACAGCCTGGAGCGTATGCATCAGCGGTTGGTCGGCGCCCTGGGGCGCAATTTCTGGGCCGCGATGACTGCAGGCGGGAACCGTGGCCCCCTACTTGAGGCATCCGTCAGGACGCTGCGGAACGGTGTGCAACGAATCGAGGAGGAGCGGGTCGATCCGCTAGTGCATCAGCCTGCTCGGTCGCGCGCTCTTCAGGCTTTCCTGGCCGGCACCACGGTGGGCCGTCTCACAGAGTCGGGCCAGGTGGCTCTCACCACGGTGCGCTTGAAGCTTCCTCCGCAGGACGGACTCGCGAAGACGGCGGGTGAGCACCGGGCCGTACTCCTCGTCACCGAGGCCACTGACGCCGACGGCAAAATTAACCAGGTCACCACGATGCGCGGTAATCGCATGACGGTCAGGACCAGTCGAGTACCTGGTCTCCCCGTCGGGACGAATCCTTTCCAAGCCGTAGTGCTCGCAGGCAGAGCCGCAGGGGAGGACGCGCCGTTCGCGGCCGAGGCCGAGGAATTCCTTCGCGCTTCGGAGCCGCCGGAGCACAACAAGTGGAGCCAGACCGAGGAACTGCGGTCGCGCTACTCGCCGTCGGCCCATCGGCGAATCGCCGCGATGACGTGGGAGATCAACAAGGCCGTACATGATCTGGTGGCGATCTCCAAGAAGGAGAAGGCCAGTGGTGCGAGCAAGGTGAGCAAGCGACTCAAGATCTCAGGAAAGCCGACCGCCAAGATCAGGGGGGCGGCGTCGCTTCCAAAACTGGATGACCTGGATGCCACGATCGACTCCTCCGGTGCGTGGCAGATCACGGCGGTGGTCAAGGTGACTCCCGGAAACGAGTCCTGGGCCATGAACCCCCTTGCCAAGCTGGAAGTGCGCTCAGGCCCACGTCCGTCGGTCGGTTGGGCCGAGCTGACTGCTGTCAGTGGCTGTGATCTGGTCGACGGTGTGCTGTACTTCGCGCCAGGTACTCGCCGCGCGGTTTTCCGGGGTGTCACCGACGTGTCCACTCACCCGGTACGGGCGACTCTGACCGGCCTCGTCGTCGAACTTCAGGAGAACAAGGAGGCCGTCGCGTGAGGGCCTACCCGTACCCCCGGCTGACCGGCGCAGTGACGGCCAGAGTCGCAGCAGCCCGGTTGCGCGGACCCGGGGACAGCCGCGAACAGCTGGATTCCCGTGGCTGCTCCGTCGTTGAGCAGGTCGTGGCGCTCGGCATGGCGGAGCGCGACGACTGGGAGACGGCCAGGCTTGCTGTCACGGCTAGGGTTCCCTCTCGTGAGATCGGGAGCAAAGGGCCCTGGTCGGATATCGCGGTCGTCGCCGTTCTGACGGAGGGGATCACCAACATCCGCACAGCGACGCGGCTGGAGCCGTCCTCGGACAGTGACCGGGAATGGTCCGGGCATATCGAGATCAACCGCGACGATCACGTGGATCGCGTGTCCCTCAATGTTCATGTGGTGGCAACGGTTGAGGGCGTAGCGGGTCGGGTCATCGGTTCCACTGAGCAGGAGTGGTTGATCGATGTGACGTCGGATGTTCCGCTCAGGGACCGACAGCTCGAAGTCAGTACGGTCAGTTTTGCCCGCGGCGCCGAGTGGCTGCGAAGCTTCCGTGATGCGCCCTGGATAGTTGACACCTCGGGACGGATGCCAGTTGTCCGTCTGAACTCGGACTTCGAAGGTTTTGCCGCGCTCGTTCAGGACCCGGGCTCGAAGACGGAGAGCATGGTGAGCGAAATACTGCAGGCTCAGATGTGCGCCGATGTCTGGACTGCGGTCTTTCACACGGCGATCGGTGATTTGGAGATCGAGGACGACGGAACGCCGCTCTTTCCCCCCGACTGGCGGGGGGCGGTTCTCAGGGAGATGCTCCCGGACGTTATTCCCGGTCGGTCGGAGGAGGATGCCCTCCGTGAAGTGCATACCCGGCGCACCGGCGAGGGGAGTTGGACGGACCTGCAACCTCGAATCCAGTACGCCGCCGCTCGGCGGGCCGACGTTCCCAAGGCCTTGGCCTCCACCGTGCGTGACATCGAACGATTCGAGCAGGAGACCCAGGCATGACGTCCCGACCCGAGTACCTGCCCGAGCTGCTGGCTATGATTTCCGATGTGCAGGCCGCCGAATTTGTATCGGCAGGATTGCTCAAGGGGAACGATGACGTTCCGTCCATCGCGCTGAACAAGGTTGCCGAGCCCTTGGCGGGTGACGATGCGCGCTTTGAGCTTCATCGCGTCCGGGATCTGGTCGATGACGCGCTGAACCTGTTCCGGGCCGAGCGTCCCACCGCGGCGGACGCCTGGCTGGCGCCGCGACTGCACGAGACCCTTCGGCTGACGCGCAGGGAGGCCGCCGAGAAGGGGTTCTGGACGTATCTGGCCCTCGGTGTTGCGCCGGACTACGTCGTCTGGCGGCATCTTCCGGATCCGAAGGCCGACGGTTCACAGGTGCGCGTGGCCCGCGACAAGTTCGTCGGTCCGCACTACAAGCAGTCGTTCGCCAGACTTTGGTGGGCTGCCGAGCTGTTCCGGGACGGCTCGGACTACCGACCCGTCGTCGTGGCCTGTGGAAATCAGGACATGCTCAACTCCGCACTTCGGCTGGACGTCATTGATCACCGTCCGACCGCCCAAGCACTTGTCCGGCTGTTGGAGCGAGGGATCGTACGCACCGGTCGAGAGGTCAACGCCCTTACACCCGCGGTCAACGCTGCTGCAGCGACTCTGATGTACGACATTGTCGCCCCGGACGTGGAGCGTGACGGCGAAGCCCTGCGCGACTGGATCGCGGGGGCCGCATCTGCCCTCCCCTCTTACCGGAACGGCCTACCCGAAGGTCCGGAGGAGGAGCGAGTCCCGGAACGCTCGGTGCAGGACCTTGTCACTCATTTTGAGGAGTTGTTCGCGGATGCGCCGGTGAGGGGGCGGGTTCCCGCGTAGCTCGACCGGTCTTGTGTTCGTTCGGGGGGCATTGGCTCTGATCACCGCATCCGATGGCGCGCAGCTCGCCAGCAGTGGTTACGGGGACGTTCGGCCAGGTTCTCGAACGTGTCAATTCGTCCTCTGAAGGGACGGTGTCACGCAGCACCCAGCTGAGTACATGCATGCCGAGTCGGGGTGGTACTGCATTACCCACCTGCTGCGCCTGGTCCTTCCCTGACCAAGGGAAGTTGTGCGGAAAAGTCTGCAGGACTCCGGATTCGGGAATGGTGAAACGGTCGGACTTTCCAACTTCGTAGTCCGCCAGGTTCTTGTACACCTTGTTTCGGGAAATTTTTCCCGTGACCGTAAAAGCAGGTTCGGAGGACAGGCGCCTGCCCCGCTTCTTCGGATCGCCATTCGATCCGTAGTTCGAGACGACGAAGAACTTCGTTTTACCTTTGGTACGGAGCCGTGAAATGTCGATCGACGACCCCGTGAGGGAACTCGCGGTGTCGAGCGCCTCCGCCATCGACAGCCAGCGGGGCTTGGGGACGAAGCCGGTCGGGAGTATCTGGGCCTGAGTTGCATTGCCTTGTCCGCGGCGCACATTGAACGGGAGATGAGATGCCTCGAGTGGCTTAATGGCTCCGGATCCCGCGAGCCGGGCCACGAGTACGGCGCGGGTACGCGTCTGGGGGACCCCGAACTGCTCGGTCTTCAGCTCCCAGTGTTCGGCCTCGTATTTCACGCCGTTGAGGCGTCCCTCACCACTGCGCAGAAGCTGGGCGTAGACTTCCCAAAGTGGCAGAACGGCGGGAACTTGTTCCAGAACGATCACGCGGTACGGGTCGCGGCCTTCTGTCTCTATCGCTTTGAGGAGCCAGCGGAGGGGTTCGAGCACCAATGCGGCACGTGGGTCCACACCGAGACCGTGCAGGTCCTCATCGATCCGGGATTCGTCCTCCCCGCCCACCAGACGATGAATGAATTTCTTCACGGTGTCGAGTGCTGCCCGTCCCGCGCCGCGCCCCGCGACGGAGAACGACTGGCAGGGGGGGCCGCCCGCGAGGATATCGACAGATGTAGGAATCTCGTCGAAGCGGGTCTCACGCATCACGCTTACATCGGCGTGAAAGGTGGGCAGGCCCGCTGCGTAGCGAGTTCGGCATGCGTTCTGGTCCCACTCGATGCCAATGCTCTTGTAGCCCAGGAAGTGTGCGGCCACGTCGAGTCCGCCGGGGCCGGCAAACAGGTCCAGGATACGGACTCCGTCGAGGGGATGGACCTGTGTTCCCGAGCTTCTCATGGAGCTGAAGTCTAGCCAGCCGCATGACCGACCGATGGTGATTGGCCCCCAGGTTCCCTTGCATGATTGCGTTCTGTCCGGGTTCATTTGGTGTGGCCGTCCCGAGGGAAGTTCGGTCGCGGACGTGGTGCAGAAGGTCTCCGATCTTCCAACGGCCTCTGAGCCGGGCGGCGAGCTGGACGCTGGCCGCCACGCCGGGCGGCAGACTGCTGATCAGGTAAACCCTTCGATGGTGAGCTTGCCGGTGGTGCAGTCCCTTCTTCAACGGATGGCGTGGAGGGCCTGGTGGGCGTCGGGGTAGTCGAGGGGAAGCCTAGGGCCCCGCAGGCCCAGGATGGGGTGGTCCCTGATCCATACCGTGATCTAGTGAGTGAACAGGCGCAGGCCAAGAAGCTCGGCGAGGCGGCGACCACCAGCGCGGTCGGCCGATAGCGACGGCTGTGGACGCCGCGTGGGTCGGGGACCAGGTCCAGGAAGCCGGACCGCGCCCATCAATGTGGGCCGGCGCGGAAGTCTCGGCCAGTTGGCCGGCGCGGTGAGCATGGGAGGGTGCAGGAGCAGGCGCGGACTCGCCAGTGTTTATGGGACTTCAACGCTCACATGACTACCGAGATCGTACCTGCACTGAGTTCGCCTCTTGCCCAAACCGGGACGTCCACCCCGACTCCGGCCCGGCCTTCTGGACAGATGGCGATCATGCAACAGCCCCTGCTTCGCGAGTCCGGGCCACCGTTCGTGAAATGTCCTCCGGGTTCTCGTGCTCCCAGAATCGCAGGACCGTCCACCCCTGGGCTTCCAGATGCTCCGTCGTCTCGCGATCGCGTGCGATGTTCTTGTCCAACTTCGCGCGCCACCATTCGGCGTTGGACTTGGGACGGGTTGCGTGCTCGGGGCAGCCGTGCCAGAAGCAGCCGTCGAGGAAGACCGCGATCTTGGCCGGGCCGAAGACGATGTCGATGGTGCGACGGGACATGCCCGGGACCGGTACGTTCACGCGGTAGCGCAACCCGGCCGCGTGGAGGATCTTCCGTACCGCCACCTCGGGGGCCGTGTCGCGAGAGGCCTGACGGCTCATGCGGGCCGAGACCGCGGCGGACGAGGGAACGACTTTGGGCATCTGGGCATTGTGCCGGCCAACTCGCGCTGTGCGGCGCGGAGTCCGTCCGTACGCGATGCCGCTGTCGGTACGTTCCCTCATCCTTGTGCCTCTCCGGTCATCCCACCCCGTGGCACTCCCCGTACGTCCTCCCCGAGCCGCACCAGCACGTCGCGTTGCGGGCCGGGGGCCAGGAGGTGGCGCGGCCGCGGGCTGCCAGGGTGGTGGCGTACTGGGGGAGCAGGTTCGGGTCCGAGGGGGAAGCGCCCTCGGAGGCGGCGAAAGCCTCGTAGGAGGGGAGCGTGCCCGTCACGATGCCCAGGTTCGGGGTGCCCGTGGCGGCCAGTTCGCGCAGGGCCGACTCCAGTTGGGCGAGGTGCGCCTCCCGGGAGGGGTACTCGGTGCGGAGGTCCGGGTACGCCGTGAGGAGTTCGGTCAGCTCCGCGGCCGGCCAGTGCAGCACCGCGACCGGGAACGGGCGGGAGAGGGCCGAGCGGTACGAGCCCAACTCGGCGCGCAGGCGGGCGATCTCGGCCTGGAGTTCGGCCGGGTTGTCCGAGCCGAGGGCCCAGATCCGCTTGGGGTCGTGGAGTTCGTCGAGCGGGACGGTCGTCTTGTTCACCTGGTCGCCGAGGGCGTCCCAGTCGTCGTGCTCAAGGCCCAGCAGGCGGCGCAGCCGGTGGCGGCCGAGGAGGAGGGAGCCCGCCGAGTACGGGACCTCCTCGCCCGGGGTCAGCAGCAGGTTCAGGGCTGTGGTGTAGGAGTCGTGGGCCGCTTCGAGCTCGTCGTGGGCCTCCAGCGTCTCCGCCACGATCTCCCACGGCGCCGGCTCCAGCGGTTCGGCGATGCGCAGGCCCTCGATGATGGCGCGGGCCTCCGCCTCGTGGCCGTACTCCCACAGGTTCGCCGCCTTGAGCGCCTTCACCAGGTGGGGGTGGTCCGGGGCGCCGGCGAGGAGGTCGTCGTAGAGGCCGGTGGCGCGGTCGCGGGCGCCGGCCAGTTCCAGGTGGGCCGCGGCCTGGAGCAGCAGGGGTTCGCGGTCCTCGGGGTACTGGGCAGCTGTGCGCAGGAGGCGCTCGGCTTCAGAGGTGTGGTCGGCAGGGATGTCGGGGCGCATGGTCCACACCGTACTGCTGTACGTCCGTCGGGGCGGCGGGTGTTCGAGACAGAGGCGGGGGCGGGGGACCCGGCCCCCGGCGCGCACGCCCCACTGTCCCCGGTCTCCTCCGCCCCCGCCCGGCCCGCCGGACATGAGCGCCCGCTCAGCCCCGCGTCGCCGCCCCGTCGCGCAGCGCCAGTACCAGCGCCGCCCCGAGCGCCGTCACCCCCGCCGAGACGAGGATCGCCAGGTCCGTGCCGTGCTCCGGGGTGTCCGCCGAGGTCGCCACCGCGATCATCAGGGCGACTCCGGCCGCCGAGCCGATGTAGCGGGCGGTGTTGTTCGCCCCCGACCCCATCGCCGCGCGTTCCTGGGGGACGGACTCGACCGACAGACGGGGCAGGGCGGCGTTCAGCAGGCCGCTGCCGGCGCCCGCGACGAGGAGCCCCGGTATCAGCCGTTCCCACGACCCGGCGCCCACCGCGCCCAGCATCGACAGGGCGCCCGCCGCGTGCAGGGCGAAGCCCAGCGCGAGCTGGTGGCGGGCTGCCACGCGGCCCGCGAGGCGGCGGGCCTGGAGGGCGACCAGGAAGGCCGTGCCCGACCAGAGCACGAACAGCCAGGCCGCGCCCATCGGGGAGATGCCGAGCGTGCGCTGGAGCAGCGTGGGCAGATAGCTGAACAGCCCGATCACCGCCAGCCCCGTGAACAGCGCGCCGGACGTCGCCGCCCGGAACGGCCGCCGGCCCACCAGCCCGGGATCGATCAGTGGAGCGTCGCCGCGCCGCTCCACGGCGGCGAAGGCGCCGGTCAGTACGGCGGCGGCCACCAGCAGCAGCACGACGGGCGTGCGCAGCCACCCGTCGCGGCCCAGCGTCAGCGCGCTGAGCAGCGCGGTCATGGCCAGCGAGAGTACGAGCGCGCCCGCCAGGTCGGGCCGGCCGCCGCGCGGCGCGCGGGATTCGGCGAGCGTGCGGAAGGCGGGGACCGCGACGGCGAGCGCGGCCAGCGCGAGCGCGACGTACGGCAGCCGCCAGTCGTACGTACCGAGCCCGCCGGCGAGCAGCGGTCCCGCGGCGATCCCGGCGCTGACGAACGCGCCCCAGACGCCGGTCGCCCTGATGCGGCGGGGGCCCGGCGGGAAGGCGTGGACGAGGAGACCGAGGCTGCTGGCGATGATCGCCGCGCCGGAGGCGCCCTGGGCGACGCGGGCGAGGGTGAAGGTGAGGGTGGAGCCGGCGAGTGCGCCGAGTCCGGTGGTGAGGGCGAGGCCGAGGGTGCCCGCGAGGAAGAGTCTCCGGCGGCCGTAGTCGTCGGCGAGGCTGCCCGCGACGAGCAGCAGGGCGGCGAGGCCGAGCGGGGCGCCGTTGAGGAGCCACGCCTGTGCCGATGTCGCGGTGCCGAAGTCGGCGGTGAGATCGGGGAGGGTGAGCATCGGGACGGTGTAGTTCATGAGCGCGACGGTCGTGGCCGCGCTGGTGACGGCGAGCGTGGCCCCGGCGCCGCGCGGAGCGCCGGGGGTGCGGCCGGGGGAGGCCGCGCGGCTCGCGGCGAGGGGTGCTGGGGACATGGCGGGGCGACACCCTTCGGGTTCGACGTCCAGGGTTCGGTGAATGAACCCACGGGTGGCACGACCGTAGCACGGTGAGTTCATTCATTGAACCTGGATTTTGTTAGGGTACGGCCATGGCCCTCGGCAAGGACTACTCCACCCAGCAGTGCTCGATCGCCCGCGCGCTGGAGGTCGTCGGCGAGCGCTGGACACTCCTCGTCGTACGCGACGCCTTCTACGGAGTACGCCGCTACAACGACTTCCTCACCCACCTCGGCGTCCCCCGGGCCGTCCTCGCCACCCGCCTCAAGAGCCTGGAGGGCGCCGGTGTCCTGGAGAAGCGGCGCTACCAGCAGTCGCCGCCCCGCGACGAGTACGTCCTCACCGAGCGCGGTCTCGCGCTCTGGCCCGTACTGCGCTCCCTCGGTCTCTGGGGCCGCGAACACATCGAGGGCGTCCTCCCGATGCGGGTCTTCACGCACGCCGCCTGCGGCACCGAGCTGGGCTCCTACGGAGAGTGCCCGGCCTGCGGCACCGCCGTACCGCCGCACGACGTGCGGATGCTCCCCGGCCGCGGACTCGATCCGGACCCGGACGATCCGGTGAGCCGGGCGCTGCTCGCCCCCCGACGCCTGCTTCTGCCCGTCGAAACGGATCGTGTATAACGGCTGGAGGGCCCCGAAGCCCTGAGAAGCCCGGCCGCACCGTGCCGGGGACCCGGCCGGCACGACACGGAGGAGGGGAACAGGCCATGATCCGACGCGCCCCGCGACGCGCCGTCCGGCTGCCCCGCCCCGCCGCACCGGTGTTCTTCCTGATCTTCGGCCTCGCCCAGATCCTCCTCGTCGACGCCGGCAGCCTCTCCGCCGCCGTCGCGCTCGCGGCCACCGCCGCGGCCTCCACCGCGTTCGCCGTCTCCGCCGTCATCTCCGCCCGGTGCGCGCCCCCCGTGCCGCCCACCCGGGTCCGCACGGCGATCCGCGACCGTGAGCAACGCACGGCGTTCCTGCCGCAGCGAGATCCCGACGCGCGAGGCCGCACCAGGCCACGGGCGCCCGGTCGCCGCCTCCCGACGACCGCGTAGGGCCTGCGCCACCCCCACTCCCGAGCGACCGGCTCCCACGCGGGTCGTCATGCCGAACCGCGCCGCGCCGCACCACGCGCGCCGCGCCTTCCTTCCGGCACGACGAGACCCTCGGAGGGCTCACCCATGTCCGTCTTCCTGTCCGGCTTCGCCTCCCTGGTCGGGCACTTCGCCGACCTGCTCCAGCCCGTCTTCCAGGGCGGAGCGACCGCCGCCGCGATCATCCTGTTCACCGCCTGCGTACGGCTCGCCGTCCACCCGCTCTCCCGGGCGGCGGCCCGTGGCCAGAAGGCCCGCACCAAGCTCTCGCCGCAGATCGCCGCCCTGCGCGAGAAGCACGCCAAGAACCCCGAACGCCTCCAGAAGGCGATCATGGAACTGCACAAGAAGGAGCAGGTCTCCCCGCTCGCGGGCTGCCTGCCCAGCCTGCTCCAGATCCCCGCGTTCTTCCTGATGTACCACCTCTTCGCCAGCCGGGAGATCGGCGGCACCCCGAACGAACTGCTCGGCCACTCCCTCGGCGCCGCGCCCCTCGGCGACCGCTGGAAGGACGCGCTCGCCGACGGCGGGGTCTTCGGGGGAGCGGGCCTGGTGTACGTCACGCTCTTCGCGATCGTCCTGGCCGTCGCCACCTTCAACTACCGGCGTACGAAGCGCCAGATGGCCGCCATGCCGACGCCCGCGGCCGGGGCGGACGGGCAGCCGGTGCCCGGGATGGGTGCCATGACCAAGGTGATGCCGCTGCTGTCGTTCGCGACCCTCCTCACGGTCGGCGTGGTGCCGCTGGCCGCCGCGCTGTACGTCGTCACCAGCACGACCTGGACCGCCGTCGAACGGGCCTTCCTGTACCGGGACGCCCCGGCGGGGGCGCTGGCCACCGCGGCGTGACAGGACGCGGGACGACGACCGGCGGCGAGACGGGCGTGGTCCAGGGTGTGAACGGGGTCTTGCGGAGTGATCGGATGTCTTGGAGGATCGGCCGATCCGCCGATGGCCGCCACCCGCCGGCGGGCCCCGCTCGACCAGGTCGATCCGTTCGGCCAGAGGGAGAACAGACCATGAAGCTGCTGCGTGTCGGTACGGCGGGTGCGGAGCGCCCCGCACTGCTCGACCAGGACGGAACCCTCAGGGACCTGTCCGGACTGGTCACTGACATCGACGGCGCACTGCTCGCCGACGAGGCCGCGCTCGACCGGATCCGGGCCGCCGCAGCGTCCGGCGGGCTGCCCGTCGTCGACCCGGCCGGACTGCGCACCGGACCGCCGGTCGGCCGGATCGGCAAGATCGTGTGCATCGGGCTGAACTACCACGACCACGCGCGCGAGACCGGCGCGGACATCCCGGGCGAGCCGATCATCTTCTTCAAGGCGCCGGACACCGTCGTCGGCCCGGACGACACCGTCCTCGTACCGCGCGGGAGCGTCAAGACGGACTGGGAGGTGGAGCTGGCCGTCGTCATCGGCCGCACCGCCCGCTATCTGGACTCCGCGGAGGAGGCCCTGACCCACGTCGCGGGCTACGCCGTCTCCCACGACGTCTCCGAGCGCGAGTTCCAGATCGAGCGCGGCGGCCAGTGGGACAAGGGCAAGAACTGCGAGACGTTCAACCCGCTGGGCCCCTGGCTCGTGACCGCCGACGAGGTGCCCGACCCGCAGGCGCTGACGCTCACGCTGTCCGTCAACGGGGAGCGGAAGCAGCACGGCACGACGGCCGAGCAGATCTTCCCGGTGGCCGAAGTGGTGCGTTACGTCAGCCAGTTCATGACGCTCTACCCCGGTGACGTCATCAACACCGGTACGCCGGCGGGCGTCGCGCTCGGACAGCCGGAGCCGAAGCCGTACCTGCGGGCCGGTGACGTCGTCGAGCTGGGGATCGAGGGACTGGGGCGCCAACGCCAGGAACTCAAGGACGCGTAGCTCCAGGGGACTTGAGCGGGGTCGGATCGACGGGAGGGAGCACCCGATGGTCACGGAGCGGCGGACCGTCGACTTCTGGTTCGACCCCGCGTGCCCGCTCAGCCGGGTCACCGCGACGTGGATCGTCTCCGTCGCCGAACAGCGCCCGGTCGACATCCGCTGGCGCGTGATGAGCCTCGCGGTGCTGAACGAGGGCAGGGACGTCGACCCCGAGGGCGACGAGGAGGGCTGCCTCCGGATCCCCGCCCGCGTCTGCGCCGCGGTCCTGACGGCGTACGGCCACACGGCGCTCGGACGGTTCTACGAGGCCCTGTGGACCACCGGGGACGGCGGGCGGCGCGCGTGGATCGGCGATCTCGGGGAGGCCCTGGGCGCCGCCGGGCTGCCGGTGGCACTGGCCGGGGCGGGCCTGACCACCGACCACGACGCGGCGCTCAGGGCCTCGCACGACGAGGCGACGAGCCTGGTGACCGGAGAGGTGGGTACGCCGATCCTCGCCGTCACCCACCCCTCCGGCACCCGGCACGCGTTCTTCGGCCCGGTCCTCACGGAGACACCGGGCCCCGAGGACGCGCTTCGGCTGTTGGACGGGACGCTGCTCGTCGCTGGCGTGCCGGGCTTTCGCGAGATCAAGACCTGAACGGGCCCCGGAGGTAAGGGGAACCGGCCGGAGCCGACGGTGTATCGGCTCCGTCGCGGGGGCGGCGTTACGTCAGCTCCCGTGGCCCGCCAGTGTCCGCTCCAGGGCCTCCACGACCAGCGCGTGGTCCTCCTCCTGGGGGAGCCCCGAGACCGTCACCGTGCCCACGACTCCCGCTCCGCGCACCGTGATCGGGAACGAGCCGCCGTGGGCCGCGTACCGGTCCGGGTCCAGGCGCGAGGAGTCCTCGAACGTGGCGCCCTTGGCACGGAAGCGCGAACCGACCAGGAACGAACTCTCGCCGTACCGCTCGACCACGCGCCGCTTGCGGTCGATCCAGGCGTCGTTGTCCGCCGACGATCCCGGCAGCGCGCAGTGGAACAGTTGCTGGGCGCCCCGGCGGATGTCGATCGCGACCGGCGCCCCGCGCTCACGCGACAGCTCGGCCAGCAGGCCGCCGAGCGCCCACGCGTCGTCGTACGTGAACTGCGGCAGGACCAACCGGGCCTCCTGCGCCTCCAGTTCGGCCACCGTCGGGAAGGGGCGCTCCTGGGCCGCCGTCATGACGAGGCTCCGATCGTGACCGTGACACCCTCGTGGGCGGAGCGGCGCGCCGCCTCCAGGACGTCGAGCGCCGCGGCGGCCTCAAGCGCGGTGACCGGCGGCGCCGTACCGTCGCGCAGTGCTCGCGCGACCCCCGCGTAGAAGGCCGGATAGTCGCCGGGTGTGCTCTCCACCGGGTGGCCGCCACCCGTCGCCGGGGACTCGCCGGCCCCGATACGGCCCCAGAGGGACTCGGGCTCCACGCCCCAGTTCCCCGCGGAATCCGGGGTGTTGGGGCGCTTGCCGTCGCGCAGGTCGGCCTCCTGCGGATCGAGGCCGTACTTCACATAGCCCGCCTCCGAGCCCAGCACCCGGAAGCGCGGGCCGAGTTGAGCGGTGGTGGCGCTGACGTACAGATGCGAGCGGACACCGCTCGTGTGCGTGATCGCGATGAACGTGTCGTCGTCGGCGGCGGCACCGGGCCTGCGTACGTCGGACTCGGCGTACACCAGCGCCGCCGGACCGAACAGCACCAGCGCCTGGTCCACGACATGGCTGCCCAGGTCGTAGAGCAGTCCTCCGATCTCTTCCGGCACCCCCGACTCGCGCCAGCCGCCCTTGGTCTGTGGCCGCCACCGCTCGAACCGTGATTCGAAGCGCTGTACGTCGCCCAGCTCGCCGCCCGCGACGAGACGGGCGAGAGTGAGGAAGTCGTTGTCCCAGCGGCGGTTCTGGAAGACGGAGAGCAGCAGGCCGCGCTCCTCGGCGAGGGCGGCGAGAGCGCGCGCCTCGGCGGCGGTGCCGGCGATCGGCTTGTCCACGACGACCGGCAGACCCGCCTTCAGGGCGGCGGTCGCGATCGGGACGTGCGTCCTGTTCGGCGACGCGATCACGACCAGGTCCAGCTCGTCCGCGCGCTCCCACAGCTCGTCCGGGGACACCGCGAAGCGGACGTCGGGGAACTCGGCGCGCGCCTGCGCCTGGCGCTCCGGGTTCGAGGTGACGACCGTGTCGAGGACCAGGCCCTCGGTCGCGGAGATCAGCGGGGCGTGGAAGACGGAGCCCGCGAGGCCGTAGCCCACGAGTGCGACGCGCAGGGGGGTACCGGTGCCAGTCATGCGCTCCACTTAAGCAACGGTGTTGCCATAGTGCAAGCGGCAGGAACAATGACAACGTGGGCAACAGTGGTGACAACAGAGACGGCGAGGGCGGACAGAGAGGCGCGCGGGTGGAGGCGGAGCCGGGGACGGGTGTCGCGGCAGGGGCGGGAGTGGGCGCGGAGGCGGTCGCGGGCGTGCCGGCGGGTATCCGTACCGGCGTGAACCCGAGCCCGCACACCGGTGCGAACCTGCCGTCGCTGCGCAGCCACAATTCCGCGCTGGTGCTCGACCTGCTCCGTACGGCGGGCGAGGGCGGTATCAGCCGTCTCGAACTCGCCGAATCCACCGGCCTCACCCCCCAGGCGGTCAGCAAGATCACGGCCAGGCTCCGTACGGAGGGGCTGGCGGCAGGCGTCGGCCAGCGGGCGTCCACCGGCGGCAAACCCCGGACCGTCCTGTGCCTGGTCCCCTCCGCCGCGTACGCCGTGGGCCTGCATCTGGACCGCGACGAACTGACGGCCGTCGTGGTCGACCTGGCCGGCACCCCGGTCGCGGTCCGTACGGCGCCGTTCGACCTCGGGGCCGGGGCGGCCGAGGTCGTCGAGACCGCGGCGGGGCAGGTGGAGTCGGTACGGGCGGAGGCCGAGCGCCTCGCCCGTACACCGGGGGCGGCGAGTCCGGAGCGGCTGCTGGGCGTCGGTGTCGCCCTGCCGGGCCCCCTCGACCACGCGACCGGGGTGCTGGGGCGCGTCACCGGCTTCCCCCGCTGGGACGGCTTCCCGCTGCGCGACGCGCTCGCCGACCGCCTCGGCCTGCCGGTGGTCCTGGACAAGGACACCAACGCCGCCGCCCTCGGGCTCGCCCTGCGGGGGCCCGGCGACTCGTTCGCGTACCTCCACCTCGGTACGGGGCTGGGCGCGGGCCTCGTGCTGGGCGGTGCGCTGTACCGGGGCGACCGTACGGGCGCGGGCGAGTTCGGGCACCAGGTGATCCAGCTCGACGGGCCGCCGTGCGACTGCGGCAACCGCGGCTGTATCGAGGCGCTCTGCATGGCGGCGGTCGCGCGCGGTGACCTGGCGGAGGCGGCGCGGGTGCTCGGCGCCGGGGCGGCGAATCTCGTCGGGCTGCTGGACATCGACCGGGTGCTGCTGGGTGGGAGGGCGGTGGCGGCGGCGGAGGAATGCTTCGTGTCGGGGGTGGGGGCGGTGCTTCGGGAGCGGGCCCGTGGGCCCGTCGTACCGGTGGGGATGGCGGACGGTGGGGTGCGGCCTGTCGCCGAGGGGGCGGCGCAGTTGGTGCTGTCGCCGCTGTTCGGTCATGCGCGGGAGTTCGGGCGGGGGCGGGTCACGGTGGCGTAGGTGTGCGTACCGGGCCCGCCCCGTGGGCCGGTTCCGCGGCCGTGGCCGGCTCGTCCTCCATCGCCGCACGGGCGCGGGGTGCCCGGTGCGCCGTTGGGGTGGGGTTGTGTGATTTTCGGGGTGGGGGCGGATGTGGCTTCGCCGGCCGGCCGCCCGTCCGTGGCAGCGTCGGGGCCGTCCCCCATGCCCGACCGCTTCGCGATCAGCAAAGGCCCCACCCATGCGATCCATGCGACTGCGCCCCGTCCTCGTCACCGCGGCCACCGGAGTCATCGGGGCGGCCGGTGTCACCGCCGGTACCGTCGTGCCCCCGGTGCTGCCCGCGACGACCGCGACCGCCGCCGTCCCGGACGAGGACACGGCCGGGCACGGGGTCGGGGTCGGGGACCGGGGCAGGGCCAGGGGCACGGACGCGGGCGCGAGCGACGGGCCGGGGGCGGGGCCCGGGGCCGACCAGCAGCCGAGTTGCGGCCGGGCGGCCGATCCGGACTTCCCCATCGACACACACATCCACGGCGGCCCGGACGAGTACCGCCCCGGCGGCCCGCCGGGCACCTGGTCCATCGATCTCACCAACAGCACCGACGAGGCGTGCCACAACATCCACCCCGTCATCGTTCTCAGCGACCGGCACCGGTCCCTCACCGCGGACCAGGTCCGGCTCCAGCTCACCGACGACAAGGGCCGCTGGCGGACCATGTCGCTGGAGAAGTCCGACGAGGACGAGACGATCGCCGTCCTCGAAGGCGGCTTCTCCGGCTTCGCCGTGCCGGGCCGGCAGACCGTCACCGTCCGGGCGCGGATGGCCTTCACGGCCGCCGCCGCGTCCAACAAGGTGGTGGCGAACGCGGCGACGGTGCAGCGGCGCGGCGGTGACGGCGACTGGGTGGGGGAGTCGAACGACTACCTCTTCTCCGTGAGCGGTACGGGTGCGCGCACGGACACGGACGGGGACCACCCCGACACGGACTCCGGCACGGGCACCGGCGATCCCGGTACCGACCCCCGCCACCAGGGCGGGAAGGACACCGCCACCGGTGAACCGCGCGGCACGGCGGACCCCGCCCCCGACTCCGGACGCGGCAAGGACTCCTCACTCCCCCTCGGCATCGGCGCACTCGCCGACACCGGCTCCGGCTCCTACGCCGGCCCCGCGATCGCCGCCGGAGCGTGCGTCCTCGCCGGAGCCGCGCTGATCGCCGGACTCCGCCGCCCGCGCAAGCGCCGCTGACCCTGTCCCTATCCGTGCGCGAGCGCTGCCGGGGCGCGCCGTGAGCGGTACTCTCATGCTCGTCCTGGGCCTGAACGAAGCGATTCTGGAGTCCGACCATCCCCGCGACCCACGAAGTCGCGTGCGTGGTCCTCGACATCGCCATTTCCGCGGGTCCCTGTGTGATCTACGGGTGGTGACGGGCGTGTCGGTGCACAGAGGTGCGGGACCCGTCCCGGCCCCGCCCCGAGCCACCCCCCGCTAGGAGATTACGAGCCGTCATGCCCCGCCACACCCCCAACTCCCTCAACGCCCCTACCTCTCGCGGCTGTCGGGGACCCCTCACGGCCGTCGTCGGCAGCCTCGCCCTGACCGCCTCGCTCGCCGGGTGCGGCGACGGCACGGGCGCCTCCGGCGAGAACGTCGTCACCGTCTACAGCGCCGACGGGCTCAAAGGCGTCGAAGGCGACGGCTGGTACGACGAGGTCTTCGCCGACTTCGAGAAGGACACCGGCATCAAGGTGAGGTACGAGGAGGGCGGTTCGGGCGAGATGGTGGACCGTGCGGTCCGCGAGAAGGACGACACCCGGGCCGATCTCATCGTCGTCCTGCCGCCGTACATTCAACTCGCCGAGCGCGAGCAGCTGTTGGCGTCGTACGACCCCAAGGGGTCGGAGCGGGTGCACGGTTCGGTCAAGTCCGTCGACAACAGATGGACGTCGATCGTGAACAACTACTTCGGCTTCATATACAACAAGCAGGAACTGACGGACCCTCCGGTCACCTGGGAGGAGCTGCTCGACCCCAAGTACAAGGACAAGCTCCAGTACTCGACCCCCGGAGTCGCGGGCGACGGCACGGGCGTCCTCATCAAGGCCATGAACGACTTCGGCGGCGAGAAGCCGGCGATGGAGTATCTGCGCGCGCTCGAAGAGAACAACGTCGGCCCCACCCCCTCCACCTTCAAGCTCGCGCCCAAGGTCGACAAGGGCGAGATCCTCGTCGCGAACGGGGACGTGCAGACCAACTTCGAGCAGTCCAAGAGCCTGTCGAACATCGCCATCTGGTTCCCGGCGAGGGAGGGCGGCAAGCCGACCACGTTCGCCATGTACTACGGAGCCGGTGTCATGCGTGACGCCCCGCACAGCGCGAACGGCAAGAGGCTGCTCGACTACATGCTGACCGAGAAGGCACAGAGACAGGTCAGCGGCATCGGGGGCGGCTTCCCCGCCCGTACGGACATCAGACCCACCGATGAGAACGCCATCGAACTGGCAAGGCTGATCGACGGCGTCAAGCTCTTCGAACCCAACTGGGAGAAGATCGAGCCCGGCCTCGACGGGTACGTCCGGTCCTGGAAGACCGCCACCGGCAACTGAGCGGGGCGGCCCGCGGACGGCCCGCCCCGAGGACCGCGCCCCGACCCCGCCTCCGGGGCCCGTGATCAGCGGCACCTGATTAGGCTGGAGGCGCCGGGTGGTACGGAGCAGTGCCCGCGGCGCCACCAGCACACTGCGTACGGCAGGAGTCCGTCACATGTCAGAGCGCAAGCCGATCGAGTCCTGGCTCACCGACATGGACGGTGTCCTCGTCCACGAAGGCATCCCCATCCCCGGCGCGGAAGCCTTCATCAAGCGGCTGCGGGACTCCGGCAAGCCCTTCCTCGTCCTCACCAACAACTCGATCTACACCCCGCGCGACCTCCAGGCCAGGCTGTCCCGGATGGGTCTGGCCGTGCCCGTGGACAACATCTGGACCTCCGCGCTGGCGACCGCCAAGTTCCTGGACGTCCAGCGCCCCGGCGGCACCGCCTACGTCATCGGCGAGGCCGGGCTCACGACCGCGCTGCACGACATCGGCTACATCCTCACCGACCACGACCCGGACTACGTCGTGCTCGGCGAGACCCGTACGTACAGCTTCGAATCCCTCACCAAGGCGATCCGGCTGATCAACGACGGTGCCCGCTTCATCTGCACCAACCCCGACGAGACGGGTCCGTCGGCCGAGGGACCGCTGCCCGCCGCCGGATCCGTCGCCGCGCTGATCACCAAGGCGACCGGCAAGGCCCCGTACTTCGCGGGCAAGCCGAACCCGCTGATGATGCGGACCGGGCTGAACGCCATCGGCGCGCACTCCGAGACCAGCGCGATGATCGGTGACCGGATGGACACCGACGTTCTGGCCGGGCTGGAGGCCGGGATGGAGACCTTCCTGGTGCTGACCGGTCTGACAAAGCCGGAGGATGTCGACCGCTATCCGTTCCGGCCCTCCACGATCGTCGACTCGATCGCTGATCTGGTGGAGCTGATCTGACCGGATCCGACTGAATATTCGCAGGTCGAAGCGGTATGCGACGGTTTCTCCAGGGCTGCTGCGGATGCGGGATCCGGCCGGACGGGTGAGGCTTCCTTCGTCAGGAGGTTCACGATGCGTTCAGGCTTGCTCACATTCCGTGCCGCAGGGCTGGTCGCCGCCATGGTGGCGGTCCCCGTCCTCGGTACCACCGCCGCCGACGCCCATGACTCCGTGAAGGCGACGGTCACACCGTCACCCGTGCGCCCCGGCGGCGAAGTGAAGATCAACGTCGCGGGCTGCGCGAACCCCCGTGCGGGGGCGGCGCGGTCGGACGTCTTCGTCGCCGACTCCGAACTGGGCACCGGCCGGAGCGGCGACCGCGAGTCGCCGCTCCGGGGCGAGGCGAAGGTCAAGTCGTCCGCGAGGGACGGCAGGTACGCGGTCGACGTCTGGTGCGACGGGCACGAGCACCGGCGCGCGGCGGTCTTCGAGGTGGACCACGACCCGGAACGGAAGCCCAAGCCGAAGCCGAAGCCCTCCGCCGAACCCTCCGCGAAGACATCGGCCCCGGCCGCGGCCTCCGCGAAGCCGGAGCCGAAGACCGAACCGAGATCCAGGAACTCCGCCTCCGTCTCCGAGAAGCCCGAGCCCGAGCCGAAGGCGAAGACCGGGTCGAAGCCCCCGGCCACGGCCGAGCCCTCCACCGGGACGGAGACCGGGCGCGCCACCCGGCCCGAGTCCAGGCCCGAATCGAAGCCAGGGACCAGGCCCGACGCCGAGCCGCACCCCAGCCGCACCGGCCGTCAGCACCGGTCCTCGCCGCCCGGATCGTCCCCGCCCCGGTCCTCCCACGCCCAGGCCGACCCCGGTGAGCACCGGGCCTCGCCCGTCGCGCCGGTCCGGGCGGGTGGGGGCGGCCGGACGATCAGTACGGCCGCCGCCGACGAGGCCGGCCCCAGTACCCCGCACACCGTGATCGGTCTCGTCCTCGCCGGTGTCGCCGCCGTGGCCGTGGCCATCCGCAGCGCGCGCCGGAAGCGTTCCGCCGCGCGGGACTCCGACTGAGACGGCTGAGATGTCCGACACCCACCGCCGTACCGGATCCGGCCGACCGCTGACCGGGGTCGCCCTCGCCGCCCTGCTGCTCGGCCTCTGGGGCTGGGGGCACGACGCCGTCGTCGGCACCTCCGGCCCCATGACCGGCGACATCGCGGCCGTCGGCCGGCCGACGGGGGAGCGCCCGGTGGCCCGTGACCCGCTGGAGCCCGCCGAGCCGCGCCGCGTGGAGGTCCCCTCCGTCGGGATAGCGGCGCCGGTCGTCTCGCGCGGCCTCGACGTCACGGGCGCCGTCGAGCCGCCCCCGTACGAGGAATCGGGGACCGTCGGCTGGTACGGCGGCGGTGCCCGGCCCGGTGCCACGGGCACCGCGCTCCTCGTCGGCCACGTCGACACCCGGTCCGAACCGGCCGTCTTCTACGACCTGAGCGCGGCCCGGCCCGGTGAGAAGGTCCGCGTGAGCAGGTCCGACGGCTCGGTCGCCGAGTTCACCATCGACGACGTGCGGGTCCATCCCCGGGAGAAGTTCGACGCGCGGCAGGTGTACGGCCCCCACCAGCCGGACCGTGCCGAGCTGCGCCTGATCACCTGCGGCGGGGCCTTCGACGAGGAGAGCCGTACGTACACGGCCAACGTGGTGGTCTCGGCGTATCTCACCGATGTGGAAGAGGCGCGTCAGGATGGCTGATCCGGCATCGGCGGAGCCTGGCCGGGGCTCCGCGGTCACAGCTCGCACACGAACGCGAAGGGGCGCCTTAACGGCTCCTGACCGTGTGCCAGGATGGATTCGACCGGTCTTGTCCGGGCAGGCGAGCGGCAGGCGGGGCAGGAGCGGGGCGCCTGGGGGGCGGCTCCGGCGAACAGTCACCGAGGGGGAGTGGATGTACGGCAGTGGTTCCGGTCGCGGTCTGCGAGTGACGGCGTGTGCGGCGGTCGCGGGGGCGGCGCTGCTCGTCGCGGGCTGTTCCTCCGACGGTGAGGGCAAGGGCGAGAAGAATCCCGCCACGAGCCAGCAGCCCAAGGCGACCGATCCGTACTGGGTCAACCCCGGAGGCAACGCGGCCAAGCAGGTCGCCGACTACACCGAGGACGGCGACGACGAGAACGCCGGCCTGATCAAGAAGATCGCCTCACAGCCCGTCGGTGAGTGGATCGGCCCGGACAACCCCGAGCAGGAGGCGCGCGGTTACACGGAAGCCGCCGCCGAGGCCGACCGGGACGCCCTGCTCGTCCTCTACAACGTCCCGCACCGCGACTGCGGTCAGTTCTCCAAGGGCGGCGCGGCGGACGGCAACGCGTACCGGGACTGGGTCGACAAGGTCGCCAAGGGCATCGGTGACCGGCGGGCCACGGTCGTCCTGGAGCCGGACGCGCTGCTGCACCTGGTCGACGGGTGCACGCCCGGGGAGTTCCACGAGGAGCGGTACGACCTGCTGAAGGGCGCCATCGAACGGCTCAAGCAGCAGCCGGCCACCACGGTCTACCTGGACGCGGGCAACGCCGGCTGGCAGTCGCCCGACGCGCTCTTCGAGCCGCTCCAGCGGGCGGGCATCGACCGGGCGGACGGCTTCTCGGTCAACGTCTCCAACTTCTTCCCGACCGACGTGAGCCAGGAGTTCGGCAAGAAGCTGTCGGCGAAGGTCGGCGGCAAGCCGTTCGTGATCGACACCAGCCGCAACGGCAACGGCCCCTACACGGAGGGCGATCCGAGCGAGAACTGGTGCAACCCGCCGGGCCGCGCGCTCGGCGAGCCGCCGACCACGAAGACCGGTGACCCGCTGGTGAAGGCGTATCTCTGGGTCAAGCGCCCCGGGGAGTCGGACGGGGACTGCAAGGGCGGGCCCAAGGCCGGCGACTGGTACCCGGAGTACGCCCTGGAGCTGGCGCGCAACGCCAAGTAGAAGGCGGCCGAACGGACGCCGAGGCCCCCCGCACTCGCCGGGGGGCCTCGGCGTCCGTCGTACGTGTCCGAGGGGCTACGGCACCTCGACCCACGTGCCCTCGGACGGTGTCCCCTTGTCGTCCGTCACGAAGAGCATGTACCAGCCCGCGGGCACCAGCGCCTTGTTCTCCGGCACCGTCACCTCGATCCCGTCCGCCGTCTTCTCCATGTCCAGTGCGACGGACCGCTGTTCGACATCGGTGACATGCGTGACGGCGCTCGGCCGCAGCAGCTTCGCGGACTTGAGCGACGCGGCGTCCCCGGTCTTGAAGACCCCGGACTCGCCGTGCTCGATCCGCTCCGGCCCGTCCGTCAGCGCCGGCTTGGAGTCCCGGAAGAGATACGGCGGGGTGTAGATCTCGATGCGCTGCTCGAAGACGCCCGGCTTGGTGTTGGCCTTGTCGGCGAAGAGCGAGTCGGAGCCGAAGATCATGACGCGCCCGTCGGGCAGCAGGATCGATCCCGAGTGGTAGTTGCGGCCGACCTGCGGGTCCGCGACGCGCTTGTACGCGCCAGCCTTCGGGTCGTACATCCGCGCTTCGAGGATGTTGGAGCCGTCGCGGCCCCGGTAGTCCTCGGCGCCGCCCGTGACGAGCACCGTGTCGTCCGGCATCAGCGAAGCGCTGGGGTAGCGGGTGCCCTTGTCGAGACCGGCGCCGTCCTTGAACTCCGGCTTGTCCGCCTTGAGATCGACCAGCCGTGACTTCTCGCTGGACTTCTCGGACTCACCCACACCGCCGCCGCCGATGACCATGAACTTCTGGTCCTGCGCGGGCGGCAGCATGACGGTCGCCGAGGTCTCCATCATGTCCGCGTCGCCGAGACCGGGGATCTTCTGGAACTTGTTGGTGTCCAGGTCCCAGATGCCGGGCTTGCGGCCGACGTCGGCGGGGCCGTAACCGGCGTTGGAACCGCTGTAGAACAGCTTGCCGTTGTCCATCAGGAAGATCGCCGGGTAGGTGGGGAACTTCCTGATGATCCCCGTGTACTCCCACTCCTTGGTCTCGGGGTCGTAGATCTCGTCCTTGCCCGGGACGATCTGCCCGATCTCGTCGAGGCCCGACAGCGCGATGACCTTGCCGTCCTCCAGCGTCGTGAGCGTGGGATACCAGCGGGCCTCGTTCATCGGGTCCACTTTGATGTACTTCTCGGCGACCGGGTCGAACTCGAAGGCGTCCTTGATGCCCTGGAAGTCCTTCTTGTCGAGCGCGAGCTTCTGCGCGATTCCGTAGACGTTACGGGCGTCGGTGCCCTTCATGCCCTGCACCCGGTAGTTGTCCTCGGTGCCGGTCTCGTACTTCTTCCCGGACTTCCTGGCCTCGACATAGATACGGCCGAGGCCGGGCTCGGTCCGCAGGAAGGCCCCGGTCGCCGGGTCGAATACCTTCTTCGCCTTCTCGACCAGCACCGGGTCCTTCGACTCGAAGGTCTTGCCGTTCTTCTTCCCGGTGAACATCGTGCCCGCCGGCAGCGTCATCGGCTTGTCGGGGTCCTCGTTGTGGACCACCATCAGGCCGCCCGCCTTGGTCGCGTCGCCCTTGAGCTTCTCGTACCGCTTCGTACCGCCCGCCACCAGCAGCTTGCCGTCGGGCAGCTGGGTGTGGCCGGCGCAGAACATGTCCTTGGGCGTCGGGATCATCTTGAAGTCGTTCGTCGCCGGGTCCCAGAGGACCGACTCGAACTTGTTCGCGTCGAAGTTCTTCTGGTTGTTCCCCGACCCGGCTATCAGCAGCACCTTGCCGGTGTGCAGAAGCGACGCGTGAATTGAATTGATCTTGAATTTCGCCGGGATGTCGAGAAAGTCCCAGTGGCCGTTCGCGGCCTTGTACTCGGGCCGGTTGATCTTGTAATCGTGGTACTGCTCCGAACCGAACCGCCACATCGCCGGCCCGTTCATCCCGGCCACCACGACGACCACCGCGGCGCCTATCGCCAGGCGGCGGGCCCGGTTCTTGCGGTGGTTCGGCCGGACGGGAAGCGCGCTCATTGCTTAGGTCCCCCAAGGGAAATCTGTATGGTCTGGTCGACGGCTCCGGGCGCCGGCGGCGCATTCGGCGGCGTGCCCCCGCCGCCGCGATGAGCCCCGTGCTTCCGCCGCTTCTTCCTCTCCGCGCGCAGGCCCAGGCGCCAGACGATGATCGGTGAGGCCGTGATCAGCATCGCCAGCGAGGCCCAGGTGATCATCGCCGGATGGTCGTGCCCGAAGAAGAAGGACGAGATCAGCGAGCCGGCGAAGACGAGGATGAAGAACAGATGGATCCGGAACGTCCCGAACAGGGTGTCCGGACTGGACGAGTCACCCTTGGGCGTCACCACGAAGCCGCTCTTGCGCCGCAGCACGGCGTCGAGCAGCGAGCGCGCGTAGATCGGCGCGGAGAGCGCGGACATCGCCATGCCCGCGAGACCGCCGGACCCCTCGGGCTCGTGCGGTGAGACGTTGTGCCGCCGGTTCCAGATGTAGAGGCCGATCTGGAGGGCCGACGCGTTGCCGTACAGCATCATCCAGATCGCCGGGTCGATCTGCACACCCGAGGCGCCCATGCCCAGGAACAGCGCACAACTCAGCGCCGCCAGAATCCAGTTGAGCGCCGACATCGGGTAGAAGATGATCATCATCGTGTAGTTGAACAGCTTGCCGGGCGGCAGTGTCGCGTAGCCCCGCCAGTACTGCTTGAGGATCGTCTCGTACGTGCCCCGCGACCAGCGCAGCTGCTGGGTGAAGAAGTCCGTCCACGCGGTCGGGCCCTCACCGACGGCGAGCACGTCCGGGGTGTACACGGAGCGCCACTTCCTGCCCGTCAGCGGGTTCTTGGCGCGGTGCATCTCGAAGCCCGTCGCCATGTCCTCGGTGATCGAGTCGTACAGGCCGCCGATCTGCTTGAGCGCGGAGATGCGTACGGCGTTGCTCGTGCCGACGAACATCGGTGAGCCGTAGCGGTTGCCCGCGCGCTGGATCAGGGCGTGGAAGAGGAACTGCTGCGACTCGGCGGCCTTGGTGACGAACGTGTCGTAGTTGCCGTAGACCTGCGGGCCGATGACGAAGCCGACGTCCGGGTCGCGGAAGTAACCGAGCATCCGCTCCAGGTAGTTGGCCATCGGGACATGGTCGGTGTCGACGGACGCGAAGAAGTCGTAGTCGTCCCCGTGCGCGTCGAGCCAGGCGTTGTAGTTGCCGTGCTTGGTCTTCGCGCGGTGCGCGCCCTTCGCCTGGTTCCACTTCGCGACGCCCTTGCGGGAGAAGTGGTGGACGCCGAGCCGGGCGCAGACCTCCTTGACGGCGGGATCGTCGCCCTCGTCGAGGAGCCAGACGTGCAGCAGCCCGCGATGGCGGATCCTGACCGCGGCCTCCAGCGTCTTCGTCACCATTTCGAGGGGCTCCTTGCCCGGCACGAAGGAGGTGAGGAAGGCGACGCGGGTGCCGCTCGCGGGCACGACGGGGACCGGGTCTCGGGCCACCAGCGTCGCGTGCGCGTTGGACAGCACGTTCATCGTCCGGAACAGCTCGATCAGGCCGATCGAGACGAGCATCACGATGTCGAGGACGAGCAGCGTGTCGTTCTTCAGGTTCGGGTCGCGCTCGGTCCAGTGCTGCGGCTGCATCAGCCAGGCGAAGAGGCCGAGGGAGAGCAGCGGGGCGGCGCCGAGCAGCAGGGCGGCCCGGATCCGGTGCGGCTCCTGCGAGAGCAGCGAGCGGTAACGCACCTTGTAGGGCTTGTTGGGGTCCGGCTGGGTGAGCGGTCCGGCGAGCCGGCTGTAGTGCTCGTAGTCGTACTTGGGCAGTTCGGCCTTGGGCCGCAGACGGGCCTTGGCGTTCCTGAGCTGTGAGGGAACCCGGAGCTGGGTGGTCCGGGACGCGTCGTTGTTCGGCCGCTCGCCGTTCGGCGTCGACGTCATCAGTCATCCCCCCGCACGCCTGGCCGCGTGCTTGGTCGGTCGGTTCGTCCGGAGAGGGGCCCCCACAGACCACCCGTCCCGGACCTGTCGGTGGTGGGCCGCCGGTAGTGGCCCGCCCTCGGTACAGACACGCATCGGGACCTTCCGGTTGCATGACGCCGTTGGCGTCGGCCCGTGAGCGGGGCCCCCCACCCCGCTCGGTATGCAAACCGGAGCAAACTCTTCAATGTCCCAACTGCGGGGAACGCGTGCTCCCTTGGGCGCTTCGGCTTCAGGATAGGTTCTACGACCCCAGCGATGATCGCAAGAGTGAAAGATGATACTTGCGCACCATATGCACCTATTGGGTGCCTGTCGAAGGTGGAGCTGTGGCCGGACTGTGAAGTTGCCGCGAAGGCCGCCCCCTCGCAGGTGGCGGTACGGGCCGACGACTGAGGCCCCCTCGTCGATGACGAGGGGGCCTCAGTCCTGCGTGCGCCGCCAGGGACTCGAACCCCGGACCCGCTGATTAAGAGTCAGCTGCTCTAACCAACTGAGCTAGCGGCGCCTGCTGACCTGGAGAACTCTACCCGACGCTCCGGAGTGCTCCCGACCATTTCATGAGCGATGCGGCCTGTCGGATGGTCGTTTTTTACCTTTGATCCGTCAAAGTGTGATTAGTCGGGGTTGTTGACTCCCGACGCACGTGCAACACGGCACAGCATCTTGTCGAGTGTGGAGGGGATCGCATGAACGTACCGGTCTTCGAGGAGTACGAACCCGCTTGCGACTGCCCCTGCGGCGGATGCGCCGAGCAGCGCCGTCTGCTGGCGCAGGGCCTGCCCGTGCGCGCGGGCGGCCACCCCGCCGCGCACGGCGCGCGCCGCGTCCTGGTCCTGGCCACCGCTGCCGGAGTCGCCCTCGGGGCCACCGGCGCCGGCGCCGGTGAGGCCGACGCGGACGCCGCCTGGCCGGCGCTCGGCACCACCCAGTCGGGCGGCGCGGCGCGGTCGGTGGCGGCCGGCGCGCTCGCCGAACCGGATCCGGCGACCCCGCAGGGCGCGAGCGGCCCGCTGCACGGCCGCCCGTCGGCGGGACCGTCGTCGAACACCTCCGTCGACACGCTGCGCAGGACCAGCCGCGCCGACATCATCAACCGCGCCAAGCGGTGGGTGAGCGCGAAGGTCCCGTACTCCATGACGAAGTACTGGTCCGACGGCTACCGCCAGGACTGCTCGGGCTATGTCTCGATGGCCTGGAACCTGGACGGCAACGAGTGGACGGGCAGCCTGTCCCGGTTCGGCACCCGGATCGACCGGAGCGACCTCCAGCCCGGCGACATCCTGCTGTTCCACAACCCGGCCGACCCCAACAAGGGGTCACACGTGACGATCTTCGGCGGCTGGACGGACTACACGCACGACTACTACCTCGCCTACGAGCAGACCAGGCCGAACACCCGTGCGCAGTCCACGCCGATGGCGTACTGGAACAATTCGGCGAACTACGTGGCGTACCGCTACAACGGCGTGACCGGAGGCACCGGCGGCAGCCCGGCGGGCACACCGGCCGCCGGTGCCTTCCCCGGTGCGAAGTCCTTCGGGCCCGGCGCCGACAACGCGCAGGTGACCCGGCTCGGCGAGATGCTCGTCGGCCGGGGCGGCGGGCGCTTCTACGACGTCGGCCCCGGCCCCCGCTGGAGCGAGGCCGACCGGCAGGCCACCAAGGCGTTCCAGCGGGCGCAGGGCTGGCGGGGCGCGGAGGCCGACGGGCTGCCGGGACCGGACACCTGGCGGTATCTCGTGAACGGGCTCGGCAAGGACATCCCGGGAGCGGGAGCGGCGGGTCCCGGCGGTACGAGCGCGCGGCCGGCGTTCCCGGGGAAGGACCGGTTCCGGCCCGGCACGTCGAACGCGCACGTCACCCGGCTCGGTCAGCAACTGGTGAAGCGCGGCTACGGCCGGCACTACGCCCTGGGTCCCGGCCCGAGGTGGAGCGAGGCCGACCGGCGCAATGTCCAGGACTTCCAACGGGCGCAGGGCTGGCGCGGCAGCGCGGCCGACGGGTACCCCGGCCCCGAGACTTGGCGACGACTCTTCGCATGACGACGGAGGCAAGGATGACCACACAGACATCGCAACCGAACGGCGACGGGCAGATGCTGCGCGGCGCGCAGGCCCTCCGGGCGGCGGCACGCAACGCGCTGACGGCGCGGAGGCCGGCGGAACCGGCGGAGCCGGTCGAGCCGGTGGAGCCGCGCGAGGCGCGGGAACCGACGGAGTCCACGGGGCAGACGGAATCGACGGAATCGACGGAACCGGCCGGGCGGCTGGAGCCCGCGGAGCCGGTCGCGGCCCCCGCGCCCGCCATGCGGCCCGAGCCCCCGTCAGCCGCCACGACCGGGTGGGACGAGGCCGGCTGGCACCAGAACGTACGTCTGCTGACGGCGGCGCCGGCCGAGCCGGGGTCACCGCACGAGGGGGAGCCGCCGGGACACGCGGACCTGCTCACGAAGCGACCCGGCGAGCCGGAGCGGGAGCCCGGCTCCGGCGCCGGTCAGGAGGCTTGCTACGGCGGGACGGTGACCGAGGACGAGCCGTCGACCGTGTCGGTGGAGCTGCCGGTGGAGGAGGACGCCCCGCTGCGCGCGGCCACTGCGGGTGGGGAGTCGGGGGCGCTGCGTACGGCGACGGGCTCCGACGTGTACGCCGGGCAGGGGGCCGGTCCGGAGCGGGGGCGCGGGGCGGTCCCGGTGGAGGAGGACGCCCCGCTGCGCGCGGCCACCGCGGGTGGGGAGTCGGGGGCGCCGCGTACGGCGGCGGGCCCGGCCGGTCCGGGGCGGGAGCGCGGAGCCGTCCCGGTGGAGGCGGGCGCCCCGGCGCCCGAGCCGGCCGTGGAGCCGGAGGCCGCCGATGTGCCCCATTCGCGGGGCGAGTCCTGGGCGATGGCCACTGACGAGCCGCACCCGGGCGTGGACATCGCCGCGCCCGTGACCGCTGACGGCCCGTCGGCCCCGGCCGGGAACGGCCGGGCGTCGCACGACATCGAGGACGTGGCCGCCCCGGCTCCGGCCGGCCACGCCGCACCGGCGCACTCCGCCGGGCAGGGCGGGCCGAGCACACCGAGCACGCCGAGCGGGATCCCCGCTCCCGTCTGGGACGTCTCCGTGCGGGCCGGTTCCGGCTCCGCCGTACCCGCGCGCGCCGCCCTCACCTTCGACAGCCACCGGTGGAGCCCGCTCATCGTCGGCGAGGCCACCCACGAGATCCCGGTCCATCTCCTCTTCCGCGACGAGGGGTCGGCCGAGCCGGCCGCCGGGCGCACCGGGACCCGGCGCGGGCCCGTCGCCCCGGCCCCGGTCGTACCGCCGGTGCTGGCCCCCAGCTCCATCTCGCGCCCCGCGACACCCGTGGACACCAAGCTCGTCGAGCGGCCCGGTCCCACGCTGCCCGGCTGGGCGGCGGCGCTCGCCGGGGTCGCCGGGCTGATCGGCTGTCTGACGGTGCTCTGGTGGGTCGGCGCCGTGCCCGACGCGCTGACCGAGATGTTCGGGCTCGGCTCGAACCCCTACCACGGCATCGGGATCGGGATGTGGGCGCTGCTCGCCGCCGCCGTGAGCCTCTCGCTCTTCGCCTTCGGCGGGCTCGGCCGCGGCCGGGTCGGTCACGCCTGGGTGCTGACGCTCTTCGGCGAGTACCGGGGGAGCGTGCGCCGTACGGGACTTCTCTGGGTGAGCCCGCTGCTGCTGCGCCGGCGTGTGGACGTACGGCTGCGGCACTGGCGCAGCGAGCCGATGCCCGCGGTCGACGCGAACGGTACGGCGCTGCGGGTCGTCGTCCTGGTGGTGTGGCGGGTCAGGGACACCGTCCGGGCGGCGCTGGGAGTACGCGACCACGAGGAGTATCTGCGCGAGCAGGTCGAGGCGGCGATGGCGCGGGTGCTCTCACAACTGCCCGCCGACGCCTTCCACGAGACCGCGCCGACGCTCCGGGACGCGGAGGCGGTCGGCGAGGCGCTGACCCGGATGCTGTCGGACGAGTGCCGTCCCGTCGGGCTCGACGTCTTCTCCGCGCAGCCGACCCGGATCGAGTACGCGCCGGAGATCTCGGCGGCGATGCAGCGCAGCCGGATCGCGGCGATCGACGCCAGGCACCGGGACTCCGTGCTGACGTCGGTGGTCGACGCGGTGGACGACACCGTGCACCGGCTGACGTCGCGCGGGCTCGTGGAGCTGGACGACTACGAGCGCAAGGTGCTGGTGAAGGACCTGACCGTCGCGTTCTACACCGGCAGACACGGTCTCAACGAGGGAAGCTGACCGATGTTCAAGCTCCGGTGATTGGTCTGGACCTTTCTTGGTCGTTGTTATGGACACGATCAAGGTCCGTCAATACTGTGTCACTTGGTCTAGACCTGATTGCGCAGTCAGGAGTCACCGCACGTACTCCCCACGGTCCCCAGGAGCGAGAGCATGCGAAAGAAGAGAATCAGCGCCGCGGTACTCGGTCTCGCGGTGGCGGGCGTGTCCCTGCTCGCCACCGGCAGCGCGAGCAGCCACGGCTACACCGACTCACCGATCAGCCGTCAGAAGCTGTGCCAGAACGGCACCGTCACCGGATGCGGGAACATCCAGTGGGAGCCGCAGAGCGTCGAGGGACCCAAGGGCTTCCCGGCCGCGGGTCCCGCCGACGGAAAGATCTGCTCGGGCGGCAACGGCCAGTTCGCGCAGCTCGACGACCCGCGTGGCGGCAACTGGCCCGCCACCAATGTGACGGCCGGTCAGGGCTACAGCTTCCGCTGGCAGTTCACCGCCCGCCACTCCACGTCCGACTTCCGCTACTACATCACCAAGAACGGCTGGGACCCGACCAAGCCGCTCACCCGCGCGGCCCTCGACCCGCAGCCGTTCATGACCGTGCCGTACGGCAACCAGCAGCCGCCGGCCACGCTCGTCCACCAGGGCAGCATGCCGACCCAGAAGACGGGCAAGCACATCGTCCTGGCCGTGTGGAACGTCGCGGACACCACCAACGCGTTCTACGCCTGCTCGGACGTCAGGTTCTGATCCGTCCCATTCCGTTCCATCAGCATGTGACCGGCGAGGGTCTCATTCAACGCTGACCGGGCCGGGCCGTCGTACGCCGGGTGTGTGCCGCACCCTGCCTGCCGCGGCCCGGTCCCGGGCCCTTCCCGGCCCGGAAGCGGGGGCCGGCCCGTGGGACGGCCGGGTCAGATGGCCAGCGAGAGCGCCATCGGCGCGGCGCCCCGGTTGAGCGTGTCCGCCGCCGAGCGCAGCCGGTGCGCGTGCTCGATCGGCATCGACAGGGCCAGACAGCCCACCGCCGAACCCGCCGTCAGCGGCACCGCCGCGCAGACCGTGCCCACCGCGTACTCCTGGAGATCCAGGATCGGAACCGTGGGCGGCTGGCTGTCCAGCTTGGAGAACAGCACCCGCTCACTGGTGATGGTCCGTGAGGTGAGGCGCGCGATCTTGTGCCGGGAGAGATGGTCCCGGCGGCTGTTCTGGTCGAGCTGGGTGAGCAGGCACTTGCCGACGGCGCTCGCGTGCGCCGCCGAGCGGAAGTCCACCCACTCGTTCACCGCGGGAGCGTCCGGCCCGTCGGCGTACTGCGTGATCTTGACCTCGCCGTCGATGTAACGGCTGATGTAGACGGCGGCCCCGACCGAGTCGCGCAGCTCGGTGAGGGTGTCCTGGAGCTTGGTCTCCAGGGCCGCCTCGCGGGTGGTGCCGGTGCCGAGCAGGACCAGGGAGTCCCCCATGGCGTAGGCGCCGTCCGAGACCTGTTCCACATAGCCCTCGCTGCGCAGCATCGCCAGCATCGGGGCGAGATGGCCGGTCGGCAGGCCCGTCTCGCGGGCGATCTGGACGTCGGTGACACCGCCGGTGTGCTTGGAGACCGCTTCGAGGACGCGCAGGACGTATTGCACCGAGTGGAACGGCGCGGTCGGCTCCGGCTTCAGCGCCACGGTTCCCCCTACCAGGTTGTGACCGCAAGCTTCCCCACCACGATAGCCGCCAAGGCCCTTTTCCGGGGCGGCTGTTGGGCAGAATGGCACCCGCCGCACCGGCCTCAGCTGCGGCGTATCGTTCTGGCATATGCTAAAGGCAATGACGTTCGGGCGGGCCGGCCGCGGAAACGGGGGAGCCCGGTCCGTTCCGCCGGACCGGGCTCCCCCGAATAAAGCGAGGCGAGCGCCCCTTCAACGCGCCGGGCGCACGCCTACAGCACCGCGCTCAGGAACTCCCGGGTGCGCTCGTGCTCGGGGTCGCTGAAGATCTTCTCCGGCGGTCCGGACTCGATGACCCGGCCCGCGTCGAACATCAGTACGTCATCGGAGATGTCGCGCGCGAAGTTCATCTCGTGCGTCACGCAGAGCATCGTGATGTCCGTCGTGCGGGCGATGTCCCGCAGCACGTCGAGGACGCCCGCGACCAGCTCCGGGTCGAGCGCGGACGTGACCTCGTCCAGCAGCAGGACCTGCGGTCGCATCGCCAGCGCCCGCGCGATGGCCACCCGCTGCTGCTGTCCGCCCGAGAGCTCGCTCGGATAGGCGTCGCAGCGGTCCCCCAGGCCCACCAGGTCCAGCAGGCCGCGCGCCCGCTCGTCGGCCTCGTCCTTGGACAGGCCGAGCACGTGCACCGGGGCCTCGGTGACGTTCCGCAGGACCTTCATGTTGGGGAAGAGGTTGAACTGCTGGAACACCATGCCGATGTTCTTGCGCACCTCACGGACATGGCTCTCGCCCGCGGGGACGAGCTTGCCGTCCTTCTCCTGGTGCGTGAGGTACTCGCCGGCCACCTTGATGGTGCCCTCCTCCGGCTTGATCAGCGTCATCAGAAGTCTGAGGATCGTCGTCTTGCCCGATCCCGAGGCACCGATCAGCGTCACGTGCTTGCCGGAGTTGACCGTGAAGTCCAGTGAGTCCAGGACCGTGTTGGACCCGAAGCGCTTGGTGACCTTGTCGAAGCGGATCAGCTCGCTGCCGTCGGCGGCGGGATTGGCCGTTTCCTTCGAGGGGTTGGGGGGAGTGCTGTCAGCGGACAAGGCGACGCTCCAATGCTCGCATGAGAAGGGATGCCGGATAGGAGATGACGATGAAGGCCACACCCACGACGGTGAAGACCTCGACGGTCAGGAACGACTCGGAGGCGAACTGCCGCGCCTGGCCGAGCATTTCCATCACTCCGATGACGAAGATCATCGGAGTGTCCTTCAGCATCGCGATGACGTAGTTGCCCAGCGCGGGCACGACGCGGCGGATCGCCTGCGGCAGGATCACCGCACCCCAGGTGCGGGACCTCGGCAGGCTGAGCGCCTTGGCCGCCTCCCACTGGCCGGCCGGGACGCCGTCGATGCCGGCCCGGTAGACCTCGGCGGTGTACGTCGAGTAGTGCAGGCCCAGGCCGACGACACCGGTCACCATGGCGCTGAGCGTGACACCCCACTCGGGGAGCACGTAGTAGAGGAAGAACAGCTGCACGAGCAGCGGGGTGTTGCGGACGAACTCGGTGAGGATGTTCACCGGCCACCGCACCACCGCCAGACCGGAGCGCTGGGCCATCGCCCAGACGAGACCGAGGGCGAAGGCGAGCAGCGCGCCCAGGACCAGTGCCTGGAGCGTGACGAGCAGGCCGTCCCAGAACATCGGCATGAAGTCGCCGACCGCGGACCAGTTCCACTCCATCAGCTCTCACCTCCCGCGTTCGCCGAGACGGCGTTCCGGCGGGAGAGTCCGAGCTTGCCCACGACGCCCCCCGTCTTCTCGGGGCGCTGACCGATCCCGGCCTTCGCCTGTCGTTCCAGTACGCGCATACCACGCGTGAGCACGAAGGCGAGCACGAAGTACATCAGCAGGATGACCGTGTAGACGGGCGCGCTCTCGCCCGTCGCGTTACGCACCAGCGACGCACCGAAGGCGATGTCGGCGACGCCCATGATGGAGACCAGCGCCGTGCCCTTGAGCAGCTCGATCAGCAGGTTGTTGAACGGCGGGATCATCTCCGGCCACGCCTGCGGCAGGATGATCTTCCGCAGCTGCTGGGCGGGGGTGAAGCTCAGTGCGATCCCCGCCTCGCGCTGAGCCGGAGCCACCGCCTGCACCGCGCCGCGGACGACCTCGGAGCCGTACGCCCCGTACGTGAGCCCCAGCGCCAGCGTCGCCGCCCACATCGGGACGAGCTGCCAGCCGAAGCCCAGCGGGAGCACGAAGAAGATCCAGAACATCAGGATCAGCGCGGACGTGCCGCGGAAGATCTCGAAGTAGGCCCCGGATATGAACCGCACGATCCACAGCCGGTGGGTGCGGGCGAGTCCGACGACCAGCGCGACCACGGCGGCCAGCGCCGAGCTGAAGACCGTCAGCTGGACGGTGATCCACACGCCTTCGAGGAGGAGTTTCCACAGGCCCCAGGTGATCTCACTCATGGCGCGCACTTCTCCTTCGCCGTGATGGTGGTCATCTGGTCCTTCGTGAAGCCGAAGGGCCGCATGATCTCCAGCAGCTCACCGCTCTTCTTGAGCTTGTGCAGCTCGCGGTTGAAGGAGTCGCGGAGGTTCGTCTCCGGCGAGCGGAAGGCGAAGCCGCCGACGTCGATGACGGGCTTGCCGTCGACGATCGGGGTGACCTCCTTGGTCGCCTCGGCCTTCGTGCTGTCGGTCTCCTTGATCACGTTGAACACCGTGACCGCGGTACCGGCGAAGACATCGACGCGGCCCTGTTCGACGGCGAGCAGCCCGGCCAGCTGGTCGGGCAGGGTCGTGATGCTCTTGACCCCGGCCTCCTCCGCGTAACCGATCTCCGCGTAGCCGACGCCCGTCGCCATCCTGGCGCCGGCCTCGGCTATGTCCTTGTACGAGTGGAGGTTCTTCGGGTTCCCCTTCGGCACGATGAACGCGTCGAGCATCTGGTACTCGGGGTCGGCGAAGATGACCTGCTCACAGCGCTCCGGGTTGATGTACATCCCGGCGGCGACCACGTCGAACTGGAGCGAGTTCAGACCGGTGATCAGCGAACCGAACTCGGTGGCGAAGGGCTGGACGTTCTCCACGCCCAGCTCCTTGAAGATCCGCGAGGCGATGGCCGGGGCGGAGCCCGTCATCTCACCGTCCTTGCCGATGTAGCTGTAGGGCTGCTCGCCCGCCAGCCCGAGGCGCACCGTCCCCTTGGCGCGCAGCTGGTCGAGCAGGGTCCCCCCGTCCCCGTTGTCGGCGGTGGCCACGCGGCTGCATCCGCTGCTGGCCCCGACAGCGCCCACGGCACCGAGTGCCGCGGCACCCGCCAGCAGCGAACGGCGCCGGAGCCCTCTTCCCGTGCTTGTGTTGTTCCCCTTGAGTGGAGCCATAGGCGCGCGGGTACCCGAAACAGCAGCGGGTATGCGGATTATTTTCGGACCGATATGCCTATCGTTGTCCGGGCGTCACCTACGGGAGACGGGGCCCTTCGGCCCCGCATTCGTGCGCCGGGGGCGGGTATTCATGGCCGGACACAGGCTTACGAACCGACCGGAAGGGCGCGAAGACCTATGAGCGACCGCTTCATCGAAGTGTCCCTGGACAAGCGCGGCGTCCGCTGTACCGCCAAGCTCCTCGATGACCTGGCCCCGATCACCTGCGCCGCCGTGTGGGAGGCACTGCCGCTGGGCGGCGACGTCTACCACGCCAAGTACGCGCGCAACGAGATCTACGCGCTGATGCCCGGGTTCGCCGCCGAGGAACCGCCGCTGGAGAACCCGACGGTCACCCCCATTCCGGGCGATCTGTGCTACTTCACCTTCTCGGACACGGTGCTCGGCACCACGTCGTACGGGTACGAGGAGCAGGCCGCCCACCGGGGCCGCCGTACCGTCGTCGACCTCGCGCTGTTCTACGAGCGCAACAACCTGCTGATCAACGGCGACACGGGGTGGATCCCCGGCATCGTCTGGGGCTCGGTCGTCGAGGGCCTGGAGGAGATGGCGGAAGCCTGCCAGGACCTCTGGCGGGCGGGCGCGACGGGCGAGACGCTGAACTTCCGGCGGGTCTGAGGGCCTGTCCCCGATCGCCGGGCGGGCGGTGTTCCCTCGCCGGACGGGCTGCGGACGCCGCCCTCCGGCGACTGAGGACACCCCGCCCCGCGGGCGGACGCTCAGGGCTGTCCCGTGATCCCCGGCGGGCGCGCGACGACGGCTACGGCGCCTCGCCGCGTTGTCGGATCGCCCGAATACGCCCAGTACGAGGACGACCCTCCGCCCTGCGACGCACCGCATCCGACGCCGCGCGCCGATCCACCGGGGATGACGGGACAGCCCTCAAGCGCCCGTCGGGGCCGGGAGGGACGCCGCGCCCGACTCGTACAGCGCGTGCGCCGCCCGCATCACCAAGGCGTCCGCGTGGCGCGCCCCGATCAGCTGGAGGCCGATCGGCAGCCCGTCCTCGTCCACCCCGCACGGCACCGTCGCCGCGGGCTGCTGCGTGAGGTTGAAGGGGTACGTGAACGGGGTCCAGCCGGTCCAGCGGCGGTACCCCGAGCCCTTCGGCGTCTCCACCCCCGCCTCGAACGCCGCGATCGGCAGCGTCGGCGTCACCAGCAGGTCGTACGTCTCGTGGAACCTGCCGAGCCGCCTCCCCAGCTCCATCCGGGTGTCCACGGCCGCCAGGTAGTCCAGCGCGCTCGCCCGCGCCCCCTCCGCCACGACCTCCCGGAGCCCCGGGTCCAGCAACTCGCGCTGCTCCTCGCCGAGCGGCTGCGTCACCCGCGCCGCCCCCGAGAACCAGAGCGTGTGGAACGCCTCCACCGGGTCCGAGATGTCCGGGTCGGCCTCCTCGATGTACGCGCCCAGCTCGGCGAGCCGCCCCACCCCGCGCCGTACGGCCGCCGCCACCGGCGGACGTACCGCGACCTGGCCGCCGAACGACGGCGAGTACGCGATCCGCAGCCCCGCGATCCCCTCCGACAGGGTGGCGGTGACACCCGGCGCCGGGGCGAGCTGCGACCAGTCGCGCCAGTCGGCGCCGCTGATGACGTCGAGCAGCAGCGCGGCGTCGGCGGCGTCGCGCGCCATCGGACCGGCGTGCGCCAGCGTGCCGAAGGGGCTGGACGGGAAGAGCGGGATCCGCCCGTAGGTGGGCTTGAGCCCGAAGACGCCGCAGAACGACGCGGGGATCCGGACCGAGCCGCCGCCGTCGGTGCCGATCGACAGCGGGCCGGCGCCCAACGCCACCGCCGCCGCGCTGCCGCCGCTGGACCCGCCCGCCGTGCGGGACAGGTCGTAGGGGTTGCGGGTGACGCCGTTCAGCGGTGAGTCCGTCACGCCCTTCCAGCCGAACTCGGGCGTGGTCGTCTTGCCGATGAGGACCGCGCCGTGCTCGCGCAGCCGCGCCACCGCCGGCGCGTCGTCCGTCCACGGGCCCGCCGGGTCGACCGTCCGCGAACCGCGCAGGGTCGGCCCGCCACGCTGGAGGAAGATGTCCTTCACGGAGACCGGGACACCGTCGAGCCGCCCCCGCGGTTCCTTTCTGTGCCACCGGCCGGCGGCTGCCTCCGCGGCGGCGAGCGCCTCGTCGGCGTCGACCCGGACGAAGGCGTTGACGAGCGGCTCGACCGCCTCGATCCGTTCCAGCGTGGCGCGCACCGCGTCGACCGGTGAGAAGTCGCCCTTCTCGTAGCCGGCCAGCAGCTGTCGTGCGGTGAGATCGGTGAGGAACATGGACTCAGTCATGCATGGGGACGTACCCACGTTTCTTGTCCACCACGTTAGGCAGTGGCTCACCGGACGCCCAGATGTCGTAAAGGCCGACGAACTGCTCGCCCAGACGGTCGCGCCAGCCGACGGTGTCACCGCTCATGTGGGGCGACACGATCAGCCCCGGCACGTCCCACAGCCGGCTCTCCGGATCGAGCGGCTCGGCCTCGAAGACATCGAGGGCGGCGCCCGCGATCCCGCGCTTGGCCACGGCGTCCGTCAGCGCCCTCTCGTCGACGAGCTGGCCGCGCCCCACGTTGATGAAGTGCGCGGAGGGCTGCATCAGACCGAAGAGACGGGCGCCGAACATGCCGCGCGTGCTCTCCGTGAGCGGGGCCGCGCAGATCACCCAGTCGGAGCGGGTGAGGAGCGCGTCCAGCTCGTCGGCGCCGTGGATTCCCGGGCGCGCGGTGCGGCCGGTGATCGCCACCTTCACACCGAGCGCCCTCAGTGTCCCGGCGATCGCCCGGCCGATGGGGCCCGCGCCGACGACGGTGGCGCGGCTCTCCGCCACCCGTAGTCCCTCACGGTGGCGCCAGCGCCTCTGGCGCTGGAGTTCGAGAGTTCCCGGCAGGTCCTTGGCCATGGCAAGGACAAGAGCCGCCACGTATTCGGCAATGGGCTCCTCGAAGATGCCGCGGGCGTTGGTGACGATTGTTTCGGAGTTGATCAGTTCCGGGCAGAGCAGCCGGTCCACGCCGGCGCTCGCCGTGTGCACCCAGCCGGGCCGCGGCCCGTCCCCCGGCCAGGCCAGCCGGATCGCGTCGGATGTGAAGTCCCACGCCAACAGGACGTCGGCCAGGGGGAGTTGGGCGGCGAGCGAGGACTCGTCGGCGTACCGGACATGCGCCCGACCGGTCAGCCTGCCGAGGCGCGGCGGCGGGTCGGCACCCAGGACGAGAAGGGTCGGTTCAGTCATCGGGAGAGCCCTTCCGATCGGGGCCTGCATTTCCTCCAGGAAAATTCGTCGCAACGTATTTCCTGTGCTCATTGACCACGCTCGCATTCAGCTCCTACCGTCGTCAACAACAGCCAAAGGGGGCCGTGAGATGGATGTCTCCTTTCTGGGTGGACCGCAGCCGCAGCGTGGTGTCGGTGTGGTCGCCCCATTCGACTTTGCTCTGGATCGTGAACTCTGGCGCTGGATGCCCGACGAGATCTCGCTGCGCCTGACGAGGACGCCCTATGTCCCCGTCGAGGTGTCGCTGGACCTCGCCAGGCTCGTCAGCGAGCACGAGACCCTCGGAGAGGCGGTGATGGCCCTCGGCGCGTCCGAACCGGAGGTGATCGCGTACGCCTGTACGTCGGGCAGCTTCGTCGGCGGTGTCGTCGGGGAACGGGCGATGTGCGAGGCGATGAACAGGGCGGGCGAGGTGCCCTCGCTCACCACGTCGGGCGCGCTGCTGGAGGCGCTCGAAGAGCTGGGCGCGAAACGGATCGCGCTGGTCACCCCCTATACGGAGTCGGTCACCGAGTCCCTTGAGGAGTACCTGGCGGAGGCCGGGGTAACCGTCACGGGTCGCGCCTTCCTGGGGCTGACCCGGCACATCTGGAAGGTTCCGTACCGGTCGGTCGTGGACATGGCGCGGCAGGCCGTCGTCGGCGCGGCCGACGCGCTGTTCATCAGCTGTACGAACCTGCCGACGTACGACGCGATCCCGCAGTTGGAGGCCGAGCTGAGGATGCCGGTGCTGTCGGCGAACCAGGTCACGATGTGGGCGGCCCTGCGCAGAATCGGCGCGCACGCGGTCGGTCCCTACCAGGGCCTGCTGCTCAACCCGCCCCCGGCGCGTCACGTGCCTACGCTGGAGGGGATGGGAGAGATCCCCGAGATGCCCGAGGTCCGCCGTTTCCCGGAGATGTCCGGGATCGGCGACATCCCCGGCATCGCGGAGATGGGACGGATGGAACCGGTCCAGCACCTGCAGGACGCCCAGCCGGCCCAGCCCGGCGAGTGGGCGCAGCCCTCCCAGCCGGACGCTCCGACCGAGGAACAGGAAGGTTGGACATGACGACCGTCGGACTTCTCTACCCCGGCCACTCCGCCGAGGACGACTACCCCCGTCTGGAGATGCTCTTCGACAGCGACATCAGACTGCCCCTCGTCCACACCGACATCGGTGAGGACGCCCACCGCGTCGACGCGCTCCTGGAGATGGGCTCGGCGCGGCGGCTGGCGGACGGTGTCGAGGAGCTGCGGATGGCGGGGGCCGAGTCCGTGGTCTGGGCCTGCACGAGCGGCAGCTTCGTGTACGGCTGGGACGGTGCCCACCAGCAGGCACGGCAGCTCGCCGTGGAGGCCGGGCTGCCGGCCTCCAGCACCTCGTTCGCCTTCGCGCACGCCGTCCAGGCGCTGGGCGCCCGGAAGGTCGCGGTGGCCGCGACCTATCCGGAGGACGTCGCGGGCTACTTCGCCGCCTTCCTGAAGGCGGCCGGCATCGAGGTGGTCTCCACGCGCGGCAGCGGCATCATCACGGCGGCCGAGGTCGGCACCTGGGGCCGGGACGAGGTACTCGCCCTGGCCCGCGGGGGCGACCACCCGGACGCCGAGGTGGTCCTGCTGCCGGACACGGCGCTGCACACCGTCGCGTACCTCCCGGAGCTGGAGGCGGCCCTCGGCAAACCGGTCCTCACCGCGAACCAGGTGACGGTCTGGGAGGGGCTGCGCCTGGTGGAGCGCCACGCGTGGGCCCCGAAGCTGGGAACGCTGTTCGCGAGCCGCGACTGAGTCCCGCCCGGTCCGGGAGGAGCCGGGAATAAAACGGAGACGTCCTCCTGTTGGAGCGGGCTGTACCTGTTTCCCGCACCAGAAGGGCTCGCACCGGTGGTTGACGCAATTCGAGGTACGGCGCTGGGCAGCGCGCCCGTGCCGCTGTCCGTGCTGGATCTGGTCACCGTCGGCAGCGGGAGCACCGCCCGGCAGTCGCTGCGGACCAGCGTGCGGATCGCCGAGCTCGGCGAGCGCAGGGGCTACCACCGCCACTGGGTCGCCGAGCACCACTCGATGCCCGGTGTCGCCTCGTCGTCGCCCGCCGTGATCCTGGCCCATCTCGCCGCCCGCACCGAGCGCATCCGGCTCGGTTCGGGCGGCGTCATGCTGCCCAATCACGCGCCGCTGGTCATCGCCGAGCAGTTCGGCACCCTGGAGGCCCTGGCCCCCGGGCGGGTCGACCTCGGGCTCGGCCGGGCGCCGGGCACCGACGGGGCCACGGCCGCCGCCCTGCGCCGGACCGACCGGCTGAACGAGGGAGCCGACGACTTCCCGCAGCAGCTCGCCGAACTCACCCGCTTCCTGGACGACGACTTCCCGGACGGGCACCCGTACGCGCGGATCCACGCCGTCCCCGGACCCGTCCAGGGCCCCGCCGCCCGCCCGCCGATCTGGCTCCTCGGCTCCTCCGGCTTCAGCGCCAGGCTCGCCGCCACGCTCGGGCTGCCGTTCGCCTTCGCGCACCACTTCTCGGCGCGCAACACCATCCCCGCGCTGGACCTCTACCGCGAGTCCTTCCGGCCGTCGGCCGTCCTCGACGCCCCGTACGCGCTGATCGGCGTGGCCGCCCTCGCCGCCGAGGACGAGAACGAGGCCCGCCGCCAGGTCCTGACCGGCGCGCTGTCGATGCTCCGTCTGCGGACCGGGCGCCCGGGGCTCGTCCCGACGCCCGAGGAGGCGGAGGCGTACAGCTTCAGCCCGCAGGAGCGCGAGTTCACCGACGGCTGGCTGGCGAACATCGTGCACGGCACCCCGGACGCCGTCCGCGCCGGCCTCGACGACCTCCAGAAGCGCACGGGCGCCGACGAGCTGATGCTCACCGCCAACGCCCACGGCGGCGAGGCGCGCCTGCGCAGCTACGGTCTGATCGCCGACGCGTACGGCCTGCCGGAGACCGCTTAGGGGCGGGCGGGGTCAGGCTCTCAGGGGGCTGACCCCGATCATCTCCGCGATCCGCTCCGGTCCCACCGCCCGCGAGTACAGCCAGCCCTGCCCGGTGTCGCAGCCGATCCGGCGCAGCCGCGCCGCCTGGCCCGCCGTCTCCACGCACTCCGCCGTGACCGTCAGGCCCAGCCGGTGGGCGAGGTGGACCAGCGTCTCGACGATCGTCTCGTCCGCCGGGTTGGGGTGGGCGCCCCCGTCGTACCGGAAGCCCCGGACGAAGGAGCCGTCCAGTTTCAGCACGGAGACGGGCAGCCTGCTCAGATAGGCGAGGTTCGAGTAGCCGGTCCCGAAGTCGTCGATGGCGATGCGCACGCCCATGTCGCTCAGCGCCTGGAGGGCCTGGAGCGGCCGGCCGGCCGAGCCCATCACCGCGGACTCGGTCAGCTCCAGTTGCAGCAGACGTGGCGCCAGACCCGTCTCCGCGAGGATCGCGGCCACGTCGGCCACCAGGTCGGAGTCCCAGACCTGCCGTACGGCGACGTTGACGCTCACGAACAGCGGCCGGTCCGCCGGGTGGTCGCGCTGCCACCGGCGGGCCTGGAGACAGGCCGTACGCAGCACCCAGCGGCCGAGCTGGACGATCGAGCCGTCCTCCTCGGCGATGCCGATGAAGCGGTTCGGCGCCAGCACGCCGAACTGCGGGTGGTCCCAGCGCACCAGCGCCTCCACCCCCTGTACGACTCCGTCGGCCATCCCCACCAGCGGCTGGTACTGGAGCACGAACTCGTCGCGCTCGACGGCCGGGCGCAGCGTGGACGACAGCGCCTGGCGGGTCATCCGGTGGGCGTTGCGCTCCGGGTCGAAGAGGGTCCAGCGGGCCTTGCCGTCCGCCTTCGCCCAGTAGAGGGTCGTGTCGGCGACCTGCATCAGACCGGTGGGGGTGGTGCCCTCGGCGGGCCGTTCGACGACACCGATGGACGCCGAGACGGAGAGCCGCTGCCCCGCGAGGTCGAACGGGAGCTGGAGCGCGGCGAGCACGGCGCGGGCGAGATCGGCGAGCTGTTCCGTACCGGCCGAGTCCTCCACCAGGATCGCGAACTCGTCGCCGCCGAGGCGCGCCACGAGGTGGTGGCCGTCGCGGCTGTGGGCGTCGTTGTCGGCGCACTCGGTCAGCCGGGCCCCGACGGCGGCGAGCAGCCGGTCCCCGACCCGGTGTCCGAGCGTGTCGTTGACGGCCTTGAAACCGTCGAGATCCAGGTAGCAGAGACCGATCCGCCCCGTTCTGCCATGGCCGTACGACGATTCGAGCGCGGTCGAGAGCCGCTCGAAGAACAGCGTGCGGTTGGGCAGCCGGGTCACCGGGTCGTGCATCTGGAGATGGCGCAGTCTGGCCTGGAGTTCACGCCGTTCGCTGATGTCCGTGAGGGAGAGCAGGACGCTGCCGCCGTCGGGCAGCGGCGCGACGGTGACCTCCGCCCAGAGTGTGCGGCCGTCGGGGTGCTTGAGGCGGCGGGTGCAGCGGAAGCGGGAGCGACGGCCGCGCAGCACCTCCTGGTACGCGTGCCAGGTCCGGCCGTCGGAGGCGAGGTCGACCAGGTCGGCGGCGGCCCGGTCGCGCAGCGTGTCGTGGTCGGCGCCGATCAGCTCGGCGAGGGCGTCGTTGACGGTGACGACGGTTCCCCGCCGGTCCACGACGGCCATGGGGAGCCGGGCCGCGTTGAAGGCCGCGCGGTAGTCGCTGTGCTCCGTCCGCTCCCCGCGGCCGCGTGCCCCGGGGTCGGGGAGGGTGGCGGGCCGCGGTTCGCCGTGTGCGTGGCCCGGGTCGTCCTGGACGGCCGGAGCATGACGCTCCGTGACTGACGGTGTGGCGGAGTGGGGCGCCGCGACCGCCGCGGGCTGGGGCCTTTCGGAGGTTCCGCTCACGGCTCGCTCCCGCAGTGCAGTGGTGTCGTACAGGGGTGTGATTCGCGATGATCGGCGCAGGAAAGTCTGCCGATCATAGAGGCTGGCCGGTGGGCCGTTCCAGCTCTCCGGCGGTGAACCGGGGAGTCCGGCACCGGCGCCGATCGGCGGACGATCGTTTCTGCGCGCCTGTGGCCCGACCTGTCTTCGCCCTGATCGATTGTGACTTTCCGTGATCCGCCGGGGGTGTCGGTCCGCTCACCCAACCGGGCCAGCGGAACAGGGCGTACGGCATCAAAAGGACAGAAAGTGGGTGAGCTGTCCCGCATTCCGCAGCCGGAGGTCCACGTGGAGCGTCGTCTGACACCCGGGGGAGTGGACCGGCCGCGCCTGCGCAGTACGGCGGCGGCCTTCACCTCCCTCGTCGCGGTCGCCGCCACCTCACTGGTGGCGGGACCCGCCGTCGCCGACCCCGCCGGACCCTGCGCCCTTCCGCGTACCACCGCGCACCACTCGCTCGGCCTCGACACGTGGAACGCCTCCTACCCGCGCCCGGCCAGGACCCTCGACGCGGTCATGGTCTTCCTGTCCTTCCCGGACGCGGCCCCGCGGGTCGAGCCCGCCGATCTGGTGGCCGACCACTTCCCGGCGACCAGCAGATTCTTCGAGCGGGCCTCGTACGGGAAGTTCGCGCTGCACCCGCATCCCCGGCTCCAGTGGATCGACATGCCGCGGGACTCCACCTACTACGCCATAAGGCGCGACTGGGCGCCGGAGATGCGCACGGCGTATCTGCGGGACGCGCTGGCGGTCGCCGATCCGGTGATCGACTTCTCGCGGTACGACGTCGTCTACCTGGTCGCCGACCCGGACGCGCCCGGTGTGGATTCCGACGCGACGAAAGTGGTCAACTTCGATCACCCGCTGACCGCGGACGGCACGGACATCAAACGCGTCGTCACGGTCTTCGAGCGGCACCCGCCGGACCGCAACGTGCTCGCCCACGAGACCGGGCACGTCTTCGACCTGCCCGACCTCTACCACCGGCCCACCGACGGCAAGGGCGACTGGGACACCCATGTCGGCGACTGGGATGTGATGGGCAGTCAGTTCGGCCTGTCGCCCGACCTGTTCGGCTGGCACAAGTGGAAGCTGGGCTGGCTCGGCGGGCGGCAGGTGCGCTGTGTGAAGCCCATCGGCAGCAGCATGCTCACCCTGGAACCGCTGGACGCCCCGCCCCCGGCCGGCGTGAGCGCGGGGACCCGGCTCGCGGTGGTCAGGACGGGCGAGCACTCGGTCCTCGCGATCGAGGCCCGCGGCTCCACCGGGAACGACGCCACGACGTGCACCGAGGGCGTGCTGATCTACCGGGTGCGGGGGGAGGCGGAGTCGGGCGCCGGCCCCATCGAGGTGGTGGACGCCCACCCGGACAGCGAGGCGTGCTGGGACCAGTCGGTCTATCCGCCGCTGGCGGACGCACCGCTGGGGGTCGGGGAGACGTTCACGGTGCCGGGGGAGGGCACGAAGGTGGAGGTGGCCGACCGCACGCGGACGGGAGCGTGGACGGTCAAGGTGACGACGGGGGTGTGAGGGATGGCGAGCCGCCGGGCGGGAACACGAAAAGGCCCCCCGCTCCCGCGAGGGGCCCTTCCCGTCTGTGCGCCGCCAGGGACTCGAACCCCGGACCCGCTGATTAAGAGTCAGCTGCTCTAACCAACTGAGCTAGCGGCGCCTGCTGACGTCGTAGACCTTAGCACCAGGATCGGTGCGAAGAAAAATCGATATGACAGGGCCCGGAAGCCGCTGGAGCGCTGCTCAGGGGCGGGTGCCCGGCAGGCTGGTCACCGAGCCGTTCGGGGGGCGGGCGACCGCCGTCCGCAGGGTGGGACGGTTCGCCCGGACGCAGGCCCAGAGCAGGACCTCGGGCCCCGGCAGCCATGGATGCCGGGTGTCGGGGGCCACCACCCAGCGCGGCGCCGGGCCGGCGGCGGGAACCAGCGGCGGCACGGTCACCGCGTCGCCCGAACCGTGGCAGAGCAGCGGCGGAACGGCCGGTGGCGCGCCTTCCGGGGCGGAGCGGCCCCACTCCTCCCAGGACAGCAGCGAGGGCAGCCGCTGGGCGGTGCCGGGGGCCGCGAAGAGCATCATCCGGCCCCGGTGGGTGGCGACGGGCCCGGAGCCCGGCCCGTCGGACCAGAGCCGGTCGAGCATGCGCCGGCCGAAGACGGCGGGCACGTTCACGACGTCGAAGAGGACGCCGCAGGGCAGTACGCCGGGGGCCGTCGGCCTGGCCTCCCAGAGGGAGAGCGTGGAGCGGGGGCAGGGCCCGGCGGAGGCGAGCCATCCGGCGCCGGCGGCGGTGACCTGCGCGGTGTGGTGACGGCCTTCCTCGCGGAGGTAGGTGAAGACGTCGGTCCGGCGCTCGTCGTCGCAGGCACCCGGGCTCAGAGGGGATTCATCTCGCAGCCATGTGCTCATGGGTACTAGATCTACCTGGAGTAACCAACCCGTTTCGGGGAGTTGCGTGAAACCGGGACAGGGCGGGGCGGGAAGGCGTAACCTACGGCGCGGCATATGCCAGAGGGGCGGGCACCCTTCACATGCGCCCGCTCACTCCCCCGGCGTGCGCCCGTTGCGCAGCAGATCGCGCCCGAACTCCACCATCTTCCGGGCGTAGTCCTCGGTCCACTCCGCCCGCTCGGCGATGTCGGCGGGCGTCAGCCGGTCGAACCGCCGGGGGTCGGCGAGCTGGGCGGCGGCGACGGCCTGGAACTCCACGGCCCGGTCGGTCGCCGCCCGGAAGGCGAGCGTCAGCTCGGTGGCCCGGTCCAGCAGCGCGCCCGGGTCGTCGATCGACTCCAGGTCGAAGAAGTGCTCCGGATCGGCGGCGGCGTCGGAGGGCTCGAACAGCAGCGGAGCGGGCCGCAGCCGTCGCTGACTCGACTCGGATTCCGCCATGGGTGCCTCCTGCTGCTCCTGGTGGGGATGTGTGCGGTGTCGTAGGTGCCGTTCCGGCCACCGTCCATTGTCCCGCCCCGCGCAAGGGGGCCTCACGGCCGCCAGGGGACGCGGTGTTCCGAGAGGTGGGAGAGCACCGCGTGGTTCGCCTCCCAGCCGTCCGGGAACTTGATCGTCACGCCCAGTCGCACCGGCTCCGTCGAGGGGTGCTCGTCGAGCAGTTCCGGGACGCCCGCGCGGCAGACCACGATGCAGGCGTGCCGGTGCCGCGAGGTGAGCACGCACAGACGGCCCGTCTCCAGATGGAACGCCGTCGCGTCCGGGCGGCCCGAGAGCGGGTGCAGGACGACCGTGACGTCGAACTCACGGCCCTGGAGCCGGTTCGCCGTGTCCACGGCCACCCCCGTCACCCCCAGCTCCGCGAGCGCCGCGCGGATCGCCGCCGCCTGGTCGCGGTGCGCCGTGCCCACCGCCACCCGGTCGGCCGTCAGCGGCGCCGCGTCCGGACCGCGCTCACCGGCCGTCACGCCGCCCCGGTCCAGCAGCCGCCGGACGACCAGGGCCACCGCCCGTACCGCCTCGGGGTCCGTACGGGGCGTACGCCGGGCGGGCAGCTCCAGCAGGCCCCAGCCGGACTCCGCCGCCTCGTCCACCACCCGGTCGGGGCCCGAGCCGTCGGAGGGCACGGCGAAGGTCAGGCGCCGGTCGGCCGGGCCCGTGCCGCTGCGGAACGGCGTGTACGGGTAGAACGCGTCCGACACCAGCGGCGCCGCCGACGCGGGCAGCCGCCACGACACCGGCAGCCGGTGCTGCGGCAGTTCGGGATTGTGCGCGAGGAGCGTGGCGACCGCGCTCGCCGACGGGTCGTACGAAAGCCCCGCCCACTGATCCGCCCCGACCACGCTGAACGGGTCCAACTGGCCCGGATCCCCCACGAACAGCGCCCGTTCGAACAGCCCGGCGACGGCGAGCAGCGCGTCCGAGCGCATCTGGTACGCCTCGTCCACGATCGCGTGCCGCCACGGCTCCACGCCCTGCACGTGCGCCCACTTCGCCGCCGTCGACACGACCACGTCCAGGCCCGCCAGATCGCCCGCCTTCGCCGACTTCCGCACGGACGGCAGCTCGTTGAGCGACGGGTCGTACGGATCAGGGTCGTTGCTGTGCAGCCGGCCCACCGGCAGACCGGGTGCCTTCTCGGCGAGGCGCGTGACCAGGTCGTCCACCTGGGCGTTGGTCTGCGCGACGACCATCAGCGGCCGTCCCGCCGAGGCCAGTTCGAGCGCGGCGCGCACCACGAGCGTCGACTTGCCCGCGCCGGGCGGCGAGTCGACGACCACACCCCGGTACGCGCCGTGCAGCGTGTCGTGCAGGATCGCGTCGGTGGCCCGCGCGGCCTCGGCGCCGGGGTCGAAGCCGGCCCGGCCGGATACGGCGGCGGTCACAGGAAGTCCTCCTCGGTCACCGGATCGGGCAGCGGCAGCGGCAGCGGTGGTGGGGGCAGCGGCGGTGACGCTCCGGCGCCCCCGCCGGCCGACGGGTCCGGGGCGACGGCGACCGGGGCCCCGGGGCCCGCGCCCGCCTCCTCCGCGCCCGGCGGTCCCCCGTGCGTCCACGGCGTCTCCTCCGCCGACGGCAGCTTCGGCCCGCCCCGCTGCTCGTGTTCGAAAAGGGTCCAGACGATCCGGTCGCCCTTCTCCGGGAGCGAGCCCTCGGCCGGTTCCCTGCCACGGCCCATCCGGTCCGTCAGCCGCACCACCAGCGTGCCGTCACCGGCCGGGTCCCAGCCGGCGAACTCCGCCGACTGCGGCTTGCCGTCCAGCGACCGGTAGACCTTCGTGCGCTCGCCGAGCTGCGGACTGTCCTCGCTGTACAGCGTGACCAGCGGGCGCGGGCTCGGGCGTCTGCTCTCGCTGTAGGCCATCACCACGTCCGTCACCTCGCCGACGAACGCCTCGCCCGCCAGCCTGCGCCCGGCCATCACCAGCGGGTCGTCCAGGGCCTCCTGCGCCTCCAGCTGCCCCTGCGCCGTCTCCCGCGAGGCGAGCTTCCGCGCCGCCGTCACCGCGTCGTCGTGCCGGGGCTGCGGCGGCTCACCGGAGCGCACCCGGTCGCGGTGGCCGGTGAAGGACCAGCGGTCGCGCGTCCAGCGGTCGGCGACCCGCGCCCCCTCCGGCAGCTCCCGCAGCAGGTCCAGCCCCCGCCACACCGCGTCCCACGTCGGCCGCGCCTGGCTTTCCAGCAGCGCCCGGATCTCCCGCTCGGCCCTCGTCAGCCGGCCCAACTGCTCGTCCGCGCCCGGCCCGTCCTCCGCGGCGCCGAGCGACTGCCGCGCCAGGTCGTACGCGTCGATCGCCGGCGCCAGCAGCCGGTTGTCGAACGCCGGGTCCGTCGCCGGACCCGCCGGCGGGCAGAGCAACTGGCCGCGGCCGTCCCGGGCCGTCTCCGCGCGCAGCGCGGCGTCCCGGCCCGAACCGCCGTCCGGCGGCGGGTCGATCCAGGCCAGCAGCGCCCCCAGATGCTGGTCCTCCAGATTGGACTGCCCCGTCGCCCAGTGCCTGTTCAGCAGATCGGTCGCGGCCAGCAGCAGCGACGACCCCGGCACCCGCGCCCGCTCCCCGTAGTGCGTCAGCCAGCGGCCCAGCAGCGGCACGCGCGCGGGCGCCGGATACGGCGTGTCCGGGTCCTGCTCCGCCGTACGCCGGAACCGCATCGAGCGCCCCAGCAGCCGTACGAAGTCCACACCCGGCCGGTTCGGCACGATCAACTGCGGCGCGTCCACGCACAGATCGACCTCGACCTTGACGCGCTTGCCGGTCTCCGGGTCGGTCTCGTTCCGCTCCGCCGGCTCCACGTCGTCCGCGTACGCGTCCAGATGGGGCAGCAGCACCTCCGCCAGATCCGCGAGGAACGCGAAGCGCAGATCGCGGTCGCGCGGCTGCGCCACGGTCAGCAGCCGGGGCGCGTCGCGGTCCGTGCCCACGAGCGCGCCCAGCGGGGCGCCGGCCTCACCGGCCGTCGTGAGCGGCACGAACACGAGCGGGCGCGCCGACAGCCGCCGGTGGCACACGGTGGCCAGCGGCTGCGCCCGCCCGCTCTCCACCGCCTCCAGCCGGGCCAGGGTGCTGATCAGCGACATCCGGCGACCGCGCCTTCCGGGACGGACCCCAGCGCCTCGGCGCGCAGCGCGGCGGCCCGCCGCAGCGCCACGACCGTCGGATCGTCGTCGGCCGTGCCCGGCGCCGTCTCGCCGCGTGCCGCCGCCAGGACGGCGCCGACCGTCGTCAGACCGCCCAACTCGCCCCGCACGCCCCGTCCCAGCGCCTCCACGGCCCCGGCGGACCGCGCCCGGCCCCGGCAGTGGAAGGCCAGCTCACAGGCGGCCAGGCACTCCGGCGCGTACGCCGCCGTCACGGAGTCGACCGCCGCCGTCAGCTCGGCGGGCGTACACCGCTCCAGGTCGAAGGTGGTGCCCTCGGGCAGGGTCGCCGCGATGTCCTCGATCCGGGTCAGCCGCGTCAGCTGCCGCCGGGTCACCGAACGCTGCTTGCGCACGTCGACGACCGACGCGGTCGGCAGGTTGGAGAAGTCCCTGGGGCAGACCAGCAGGACCGAGTGGTCCACGCGGGCACCGGCCACCCGGTCGGCGACCCGCTCCAGCGCCAGCACGTACACGGCGGCCTGCCGCGCGGCGGCGCCCACCTTCGACGCGTCGGCCGAACTGTCGATCATCGGGAAGGACTTGATCTCCACCACCGTCCACCGGCCGTCCGGACGCACCACCACGGCGTCCGGCTCCAGATAGGCGGGCGAGCCCGCCACCTCCAGCGCGAGCAGCGGGTGCACGAGCAGCGTCCACCCGCCGGCCCCGGTCGCCTCGCGCAGCGCCAGCGCCGTACGCGCCGCGCGCCCCTCGGGGCCGGCCGCCGCCAGGTCCGGAACACGCACCTCACCGGGCACCGGCGCGGGTGACCCCGCACCCATGCGCTCGTGCAGCAGACGCATCAACTCCGTGCCGCCGTCGGCCTTGACGCGGGCCTCGAAGGCGTTGCCGCGCATGAACGCGAACTGCGACTGCCCGAACGGCGCGGGGGAACCGAGCGCCGCCGCGAGCGCCGTCTTGTCGACCCCGGCGCCGTCCAGCAGCGCGCGGCGTCCGCAGCCGGGATTGGCGGCGAGCGCCGCCAGCGCGCGGGCGTCCAGCGGATGCGGCGCGACGTCCGGGCCGCGCAGCTCAGCGAGTCTTTGCCGGAGCGTCGTCGGTCGCGGCCCCGCTACTGCCGGGGGTGCCGGTGCTGCTGTTGGTGCGGGTGCGCTGCCCGGGGAATCGCTCACCCGCGGAAGTCTCGCATCCGTCACTGACATTCGGAGGTTTGACCGCGGACTTGGCCGTCGCGGACCTGCCCGGCGGGTTCGCGGCCGGTGGTGCCACGACCGCGGACTTCACGCCCCCCGCGGACCCGCGCCGCTGTCCGGGAACGGACGCCCCCGCCGCCGTGAGCGGCGGCCGGGCGAGGCCGCCCGCGAACGCGTACCGGTCGGTCGCGCGGGTCCGGGCCCGGTCGGCGGCCCGCAGCGCGGGCGCCGTCAGCAGCGCGCCCGCCGCCATCACGAGGCCGCCGGCGACCGCGTCGAGGAAGTAGTGGTTCGCCGTCCCCATCACCACGATCACGGTCAGCAGGGGATAGACGACGCCCAGGACCCGCATCAGCGGTGTCCTGCCGTGCCGCCACAGCAGCACCCCGCACCACAGCGCCCAGCCGACGTGCAGACTCGGCATCGCGGCGTACTGGTTGGTCATCCCGCCGAGCCCCCGCGGCGCGCTCGCCTCGGCCCCCCACCAGCCGTACGAGCTGTACTGCGCCATCGTGTCAACGAACCCGTACGACGCGTCGAGCAGCCGCGGCGGGCAGGTCGGGAACAGGGTGAAACCGATCAGGCCGAGCAGTGTGGAGAGCATCAGCCAGGTCCGTGCGGCGCGGTAGCGCGCGGGGCGGCGGCGGAACAGCCAGATCAGCACGGCGGGGGTGACGAGGTAGTGCAGCGAGGCGTACGCGAAGTCGGCGGGTATGCCGATGGCCGGCGTACTGGTGAAGAGCCTGTTGAGCGGATGTTCGGCGTTCAGGAAGAACGCCTGCTCTATTCGCAGGATCGCCAGACCGTGGTCCACGGCCGTCGACACGTCACCGCGCGCCAGGAGTCTGCCGGCCGAGTACGCCCCGTAAACCACCACCAGGAGCAGCAGTTCGGCCCACCAGCGAGGCCGGTGGGCGGTGCGCGCATGGACGGTCTGCGGCATCCGGACGCTCTCCCTCGATGTGTTTACGCGGCCTTCCGCCGACGTTCAACCGTACGGTGTAGGCGATCGCACCCGTGCGAGGGGTCCCCCTACGACCCCGGTGCGGTGACGGAACCACCGCGGCCCCACCGTGGGCTGCCCATGGGGACGCCGAGATCGTCCCGGAGGTTGCCCTCCGTTCAGGTGCGGGATGATGGGAGGGCACTTGTCGTGAACCTCAGGGAGAGCTCCCATGGCACCGCGCCTCCTCCTCGCCCGGCACGGCCAGACGGCGTGGTCGCTGTCCGGCAGGCACACCGGGCGGACGGATGTCCCGCTGCTCGACGAGGGCAGACGCGGCGCCAAGCTGCTGGGGGAGCGGCTCCACCGGGAGCCGTGGTCCGGCCTGGCCGGCGCGGAGATCCGCACCAGCCCGCTGCTGCGCGCGAGCGACACGTGCGAACTCGCCGGGTTCGGCGGCCGGGCGCGCGAGTGGGACGCGCTGATGGAGTTCGACTACGGCGCGTACGAGGGCATGACCCCGGCCGAGATCCAGGCGGTGCGGCCGGGCTGGTTCATCTGGCGCGACGGTGTCCCCGACGGCGAGACCCTGGCCGGGGTCTCCGCCCGCGCCGACGAGGTCGTGGCGTGGGCGCGCTCGGCCGACCGTGACGCACTGGTCTTCGCGCACGGCCACATCCTGCGCGCGATCGGCGCGCGGTGGCTGGGGGAGGACGTGTCCTTCGCCTCCCGGATCCGGCTGGCGCCGACGTCACTGTCGGTCCTGGACTGGGCGTACGGTGCCCCGGCGATCGGCGTCTGGAACGACACGGGGCACCTGGCGGGCTGAGCTCCGGCTGTCCCCCGACGCCGCCGGACGGGCCCGGCGTCAGGCCGTGCGCGCCGTCGCCGCCGTGGAGGCGTGGCGCTCCAGGAAACCGCCCACCTCCGCCGTGCGCTGCTTGGGCAGCAGTACCCGGACCATGCCCGCGAGCATGCCCTGGATACGCGACGACTGGACCTCGCCCATCAGATTCAGCACTCTGTGCCCGGCCGCCGCGGCCTCGTCGAGGAGGCCCGCGCGCGCCAGGTTCGAGGCCAACTCCACCCGGTAGAGCGCGAGATTGCGGGTGAAGTGCGGATCCAGGAGGACCGTGGCCCGGTACGCGTGCCGGGCCGCCGTCCGCCAGTCGCCCAGCGCCGCCCGGCACTGCGCCTCCAGCACTTCGAGTTCGGGCTCGCCGAAGAAAGACATCCACTCGGGGTCGTCGTCCGACGGGCCGCGGTCGAAGTAGGTGTGCGCCTGCCCGAGGGACTGCTCGCAGGCCGCGCGGTCCCCCAGTCCGGCCCAGCCGCCCGCCTCGCGCAGCGCGAGGAGCGACTGAAGCCGCGGTGAGGGGAGTTCCGCCGCCGCGCGCCGGCCGGCCTGCGCCGCGCGCACCGCCTCCCGGTGCCGCCCCGCGTCCCTCGCCAGGAACGAGGTGTTGCAGAACGCGTGTGCCTCAAGTCCCGGATCACCGGCGACCCGTGCGGTCGCCAGCGCCTCCGCGTAGTGCGAGCGCGCGTCGTCGAACCGGCTTGAGTCGTGGGCCAGCCAGCCCACCGAGATCGCCAGTTCGCCCGCGCTCGCGTGCAGCCGGCCGGCCGTCGCGCCACGGGTGGCCGTGCCCGCGTCGAGCAGCGCGTACGCGGTCCGCAGGGGCTCCGCCGCCCGCCGGTACAGCCCGTCGGCGCCGTGCCGGTCGTCCAGCAGCCGGATCCGCCGTACCGCCTCCTCCAGGGCGCCGGCCTCCGCCTCGCCCAGTCGCCGGGGGCCGGTCCCGGCAGCGGCGGCGGGCACACCGCCGATGTCGAGACCGAGAGCGGCCGCCGCCGTCGTCGCGGTGCCGTTCCTCATGAATGCGCGACGTAGCACGTCGCTCTCCTCGCTGGTGTCACCGGCGTCGCCGCACACCGGGGTCGGGTTCGGGAGGGGGGCCGGCGCCGTACGGACGTCGGCCCTGGTTCTGGACGCCCTGCCGCGCACGGTGTCGCGCGGCGAGAAGCCCAGATCGGCCAGGGTGAGGCCGGGGAACATATGGAGGAATACGCGCTCGTACGCGTAGTTGGGACAGCGGATCTCGCCGGCCTCCACCCTCCCGATATAACGTGCGTCGCACGCGACCTGTTCACCTATCTCCCGGGCGGCCCTGCGTACGGCCGCGGCGAACTCCCCCGGCGAGCGGCCGCCGCGCATCCGGCGGAAGGCGGTGTTGGGAACTGCCGGGGTCGACGCCATGGCCGGGACCTCTCCTGGGACACGTTGGTCCTGTGTGCCGGTGCACCTCGTGGCCGTGGCACCGGCGTTCCGGCGGTCCGGCGTCCAAGAAGGTACCGGTTGTGACCAGTTGGCTACCCGGGGTTTGGCTACAAACCGGATATCTCACCCACGATCCGCCATGAACTGCCATCCTTTGCGGCGGACTCCCACCGTTCCCGTTGACGTCCCCGCGCGTTGAACCATGCGGGGACGCACAACGTGTCTCCACTCGACGACGAGGTTTCCCTTGTTGAAGTCGGAGGTCGGTATGAAGGCCAGTGACAGCTCATGGGTGACTGCTCGGCGCGCACCCTCGGCCGAGGCGAGCGAATCGCCGGCAAGTGCTTCCGACGGGAGCCACGGCGTGCCCTGCGACCTGGTGACCGTCCCGGCCCGGCAGGGGCTGGAGGCCGTCGACATCCTGCGCCGCGGGGCGGGGGAGACCCCGGCGGTCGGCCCCGTGGTCCTCGACGGCAACTGCGACAACCTCGGCTTCCTGGTGCCGCCCGGCACGGCGGCGGGCTGGGACATGCCCGGCAGCGCGTGCACGGAGACGGCCGGCCGGGGGCTGCGCGTGCCCGCCGAGCCGCCCGTCACGGGCGGTGCCTGGCTGCTGCCGCCCGACGCCGGCACCGGTGAGGTCACGGACCCGGACGTGCTCCGGGAGGCGCTCGGTGAGGCGGCCCGGCTGATCGAGGCGGCCGACGGCCACCGGTAGCGACCGGGACCACGCCGGCGACCGAGGGCGGCGGCCGTCACCCCGGCCGGCGCCCTCCGCCGCCGGGTGACAATGGACCGGTGGCGAAGAACAGGCGACGTGGACGAAGCGCGGGCCCCGGCGACGAGGCCGCCACCGAGCCGGTCGACGGCGGCCTCGCCGAGCTGGTGCCCGACCGCGAGCGTCCCCGTGCCCGGACGCTGCTGATCGACGGCGCCCCGCAGTCCCACGTCGACCTCGACGACCCGGCGCACCTCTCCTTCCCCTATCAGCGCAGACTCGGCCATGTCGCCGACCTCGTCGCACCCGCGGGCCGCCCGCTGCACGTCGTGCACCTCGGCGGCGGCGCCTTCACCCTCGCCCGTTACGTCGCGGCCACCCGTCCCCGGTCCACACAGCAGATCGTGGAGCTGGACGCGCGCCTGGTCCAACTGGTCCGCAGGGAGCTGCCGTTGGACCCGGGCGCCCGGATCAGGGTCCGCTCCGCCGACGCGCGCGCCGGGCTCGCCAAGGTGCCCGACGGCTGGGCGGACCTGGTGATCACGGACGTCTTCGACGGGGCCCGTACCCCGGCGCATCTCACCAGTGCCGAATTCCTCACCGACGTACGGCGCGTGCTGGTGCCCGGCGGCGGGTACGCGGCCAACCTGGCCGACGGGCCCCCGCTCGCGCATCTGCGTTCCCAGATCGCCACGGCGGCCACCGTCTTCCCGGAACTGGCGCTCGCCGCCGACCCGGCCGTCCTGCGCGGCCGGCGCTTCGGGAACGCCGTACTCCTCGCGTCCGACCGGGAGTTGCCGGTCGCGGAGCTGACGCGCAGGGTCGCGGGTGATCCACATCCGGGGCGGGTGGAACACGGGCGGCCGCTCAGGGAGTTCACGGGCGGCGCCGCGGTGGTCACCGACGCGAACGCCAAACCGTCACCCGTACCGCCGCCGGGCACGTTCGACTGAACGGGCCGCTCCCCCCGGGGATCGCGGGGCGGCCCGGGGCCGGTCAGGCCGTACGCTCGTCGATCTGCACCCGCGGCGCGGAATCGTGCCAGGTGCAGAAGACGGAGATCTCCCGGTCGTCGCGGGTGAACGTCACCCGGATCCAGAAGTCCTGCTTCCAGACCTGCATCCGCCAGCCGGCCTCCGGCGTCGCCGAGACCAACTCCGCCGAGTCGCTGTCGAGATCGAAGACGACCCGTCCCCCGTCGACCGGATAGCTCCTGACGTTCCCCGGCGTGCCGGACCCCGTGCCCGGATCCGCCGGCCGGTCCTTCCCGGCGGTCTTCGCCGGAGGGGCCGACGACGCCCCGCCGTCCGGCGTCCGGGCGGACTCCGGGGTCCCGGTCGGTCCCGGGGCCTCCGGGGAGGGCGAGGGCGGCGGGCTCGGCGGGCGGTGCGTCGATGAGGACCGCGGCCGGGCGCCCGGCGTCTCCGCGCCGTCCCCGGTGATCGGAAGCGCCCGGGGCCTGTCGTACACCGTGCCCACGACGACCGTGTGCACGCCCCACCAGGACAGCGTGACCGCCGCCCCGGTCGCGAGCGTCCACGCCATGGCATGTACGAGTCCTCTGCGCATCGGGGCCATACTGCACCACCCGCCCCAGGTCTGTCCCCGCGTCCGGCCCCCGGCGCCCGTCCCGTCCGCCTTCCCCGAACGACAGGCCCCGGCTCCCCCGAATGGCGTACGGTGCCGCCCATGCCAAGTGTGCTCGTGGTCGAGGACGACCAGTTCGTACGCTCCGCCCTCATCAGGCACTTGACCGAGGCGTCCCACACCGTGCGGAGCGTCGGTACGGCCCTGGAGGCCCTGCGCGAGGTCGCCCATTTCCATTTCGACGTGGTCGTCCTCGACCTCGGACTCCCCGATCTCGACGGATCCGAGGCGCTGAAGATGCTGCGCGGGATCACCGACGTACCGGTGATCATCGCCACCGCACGGGACGACGAGGCCGAGATCGTACGGCTGTTGAACGACGGCGCCGACGACTACCTCACCAAACCCTTCTCCGTGGAACACCTGTCCGCCCGGATGGCCGCCGTGCTGCGCCGCTCGCGGGCCGTCGCCGGCGACCCGCCCCCGCGCGTCATCCGCGTCGGCGGCCTCGCCATCGACCCGCTGCGCCGTCAGGCCGAACTCGACGGCGCACGGCTGGATCTGACCCGGCGTGAGTTCGACCTGCTCGCCTTCCTGGCCGGCCGCCCCGGTGTGGTCGTCGCGCGCAAGGAACTGCTGGCCGAGGTGTGGCAGCAGTCGTACGGCGACGACCAGACCATCGACGTCCATCTGTCCTGGCTGCGCCGGAAGCTGGGAGAGACGGCGGCCCGGCCCCGCTATCTGCACACACTGCGCGGCGTCGGCGTGAAGCTGGAGCCGCCGGCCCCCGGTGCGCCGGTGGCCGGCCCCGGCGTCCCCCGGCCCTCGTCATGAGATGGGCGCTGGTCAGGGTCTCGCTGGCGGTGACCGTGATGGTCGTGCTCGCCTTCGCCGTCCCGCTCGGTCTCGTCATCAAGGAGATGGCCAAGGACCGGGCCTTCTCCAACGCCGAACGGCAGGCCGCGACCCTCGGCCCCGTCCTCTCCATCGCACAGGGCCGCGAACAGCTGGAGTGGGCCGTCCGCTCCAGCTCCATCGGCGACACCGGACACCTCGCCGTCCATGTACCGGCCTCCGGCGAACCGGGCGGCCTCTCCATGGAGATCGGCACCCGCCGCGCGGCACAGAAGGACCTGCGCGCCACCGAACGGCTGGGCCGGGCCTCGATCGCCGAGGTCAGCGGCGGATCCGCGCTGCTCCAGCCGATCGCGATCTCCACCGGCAAGATCGCCATCATCGAGGTGTTCGTCCCCGAGGACGAGGTCTCCAACGGTGTCGCCACCGCCTGGCTGGTGCTCGCCGGCGTCGGCGTCGCCCTGGTCGTGGGATCCGTCGCCGTGGCCGACCGGCTCGGTGTACGGATGGTGCGGCCCGCCCAGCGGCTCGCGGGCGCCGCCCACGACCTCGGCGAGGGCAGACTCGGCGCCCGGGTCCCCGAGAAGGGCCCCACGGAGCTGCGGTCCGCGGCGATCGCCTTCAACTCGATGGCCGACCAGGTGGTCCAGCTTCTCTCCAACGAGAGGGAACTGGCCGCCGACCTCTCGCACCGCCTGCGCACACCGCTCACCGTGCTGCGCCTCAACGCCGCGTCGCTGGGCGAGAGTCCGGCCGCCGACCAGACGCGGGCGGCCGTCGCGCAGCTCGAACGCGAGGTCGACACCATCATCCGTACCGCCCGCAAGGCCAAGCCGCAGACCCGCGCCACGACCCCCGGCGTGGGCTGCGACGTCTCCGAAGTCATCCGCGAGCGCATGGACTTCTGGTCGGCGCTGGCCGAGGACGAGGGGCGGAAGGTACGGCTGGCGGGGGTCGGCCGCCCGGCACGCATCCCGGTCGCCCGGCCCGAACTGGCCGCCGCCCTCGACGCGTTGCTCGGCAACGTCTTCCGGCACACTCCGGAGGGCACCGCGTTCGCCGTCGACGTCCACCACGCCGACGACGCCGTCATCGTCCTCGTCTCGGACGCGGGGCCGGGGATCGCGGACCCCGAGGCGGCGCTCGTACGCGGCAACAGCGGGGCCCGCGAGGGCTCCACGGGACTCGGGCTCGACATCGTGCGCAGGGTCGCCGAGTCGACCGGCGGGGACGTACGGATCGGGCGCTCCGTGCTCGGCGGCACGGAGGTGCGGATCTGGATCGGGCTCGGCGGCGGGCGCTCGCCGCGGTCCACGGGGGAGCGCCGCGGCCACCGGCTGCGGCGGCGGGGGAGCGGCCTGCGGCCGGCGGACCATTAATCCGCTCCCAACGGTTCCTTAAGGGGGCCTCAAGAACGGCAATGCCCGTCCTTTATGGGTCACTTGTCAGGATCGGGGCGGCTAGCGTGCTGCCACGAGACCGTACGAACCGCACGGCTGCCGTCCCCCACCGGTCGCCACCCCGCGCGTCCCGGCCGGCCACTTCCACCCCCCACCCGGCCGGGGCGCGCCCCGCAGCCGGCCTCCGGAGACCGCCCCGGCCGGTCTCCGGGGGCCGGGCCTACCCGGGCGGGTCCGGCAGGACGCCCGTCCCCGTCAGCCGGGCGTACCACCGGGCGCTGGACTTCGGGGTGCGCGCCTGCGTCCCGTAGTCCACGTGCACCGCCCCGAACCGCTTCCCGTACCCCCGCTCCCACTCGAAGTTGTCCAGCAGCGACCAGAGGAAGTAGCCGCGTACATCCGCCCCGTCGGCCATCGCGCGGTGCGCCGCCGACAGATGCCCGTGCAGGAAGCGGATGCGGTCGGGATCGTGTACCGCGCCGTCCGCGTCCGGCTCGTCGGCGTACGCCGCGCCGTTCTCGGTGATCACCAGCGGTACGCCGGGCGCCTCACGGGTGTAGCGCATCAGCACGTCGTACAGCCCCGTCGGATCGACCGACCAGCCCATCTCGGTGACCTCGCCCGGTGGCTGATGGAACGTCACCGAGTCGGCGCCCGGCCAGGGGGACCTCTCGCCCGTGCCCCGCGCGAGACCGTGACCGCCGCGCCGGGACGCGTCCGCGCCGGTGTCCGCCCTGGCCGAGACCAGATGCGGTGTGTAGTAGTTGACGCCCAGCCAGTCCAGCGGCTGATGGATCGTCACCGCGTCGTCCGATCGCACGAACGACCAGTCGGTGATCCTGGCGGTGTCCTTGAACAAGTCCTCGGGGTAGGCGCCCGACAGCATCGGCCCGGTGAAGATCCGGTTCGCCAGCGCGTCGATTCGGCGCCGCGCGTCCAGGTCCTCCGGCGACTGCGAACGGGCCCGCACCGCCGCCGTGTTGTGGCAGACGGTGATCTGCGCCCGTCTCGGCAGCACGGTCCGCAGCGCCTGCGCGGCGAGCCCGTGGCCGAGGTTGAGATGGTGCGCGGCCCGCAGCGCGAGCACCGGATCCGTACGGCCGGGCGCGTGGACCCCGGAGGCGTATCCCAGGAACGCGCTGCACCAGGGCTCGTTGAGGGTCACCCACCGGTCGACCCGGTCGCCGAGCGCGTCCCCGAGGATCCGCGCGTACTCCGCGAACCGGAACGCCGTCTCCCGCACCGGCCAGCCGCCCGCGGTCTCCAGATCGTGCGGCAGGTCCCAGTGGTAGAGGGTGAGGACGGGCCGTATGCCGCGCTCCAGCAGGTCGTCGACGAGCTTGCGGTAGAAGTCGAGCCCGCGCTGTACGGCGGGGCCGCGCCCGATGGGCTGGACCCGCGACCAGGAGACCGAGAAGCGGTACGCGTTCACCCCGAGGGCCGCCATGAGGCGCACGTCCTCGGCCCGGCGGTGGATGTGGTCGGCCGCGGTGTCACCCGTGTCGCCGTTCTCGACCTTGCCGGGTGTGTGGCTGAACGTGTCCCAGATCGACGGGGTGCGGCCGATCTCCCGCGCGCCGCCCTCGATCTGGTAGGCGGCGGTGGCGGTGCCCCATATGAAGTCGGACGGGAAACTGAGGGACATGGCTGCGCTCCGGGTCGAGGAAGACGCGCGGTCGGCCCTGGACCGCGCCTGTCATGATGCCACCGGCGATCTGCCTGCCGAAGATCACGAAGGCCGGGGGCAGCGGCAGCGTACCGAGCGGCGCAGGGCCGTGATCACCGACTGGTCGGGGTCCCGGCGGCGCCCGAAGCCCGCCGGCCGCCGCCGGGACGTACGGAAGGGTGTGCGCATGACGTCCTCTCCACGGGCCGGCCCCGGACGGGGTTTGGGAGCGCTCCCATTTCCGGTCGAGCGTCCCCGCTCGCACGGGAGGTGTCAAGGGGCCGGGTGGCGGGACGGCGAAGGCCGGTCCGCTCGCGCGAACCGGCCCTTGCCTCGTCAGGGTGAGTAACGGGACTTGAACCCGCGACATCCTGGACCACAACCAGGTGCTCTACCAGCTGAGCTATACCCACCACGCCCGGTCGATTCCGTACCCGACCGGCCGAGAAAAAGTGTACAGGGTCCGCGAGGGTGCTCGCGCCCGAGTTACGGCGGGCCGGCGGACCGCCCCCGGTGGGCCCGGCGGCTGGTCCACCGGCTCACAGCACGTGCTTGGCCGCGATCGCCTTCGCCGTGTCGGAGTCCGGGCCGGGCTGCGGCACGAAGACCGCCTCACGGTAGTAGCGCAGCTCCGCGATGGACTCACGGATGTCCGCCAGCGCCCGGTGGTTGCCGCTCTTCTCCGGGCTGTTGAAGTAGGCGCGCGGGTACCAGCGGCGCGCCAGCTCCTTGACCGACGAGACGTCGACGATCCGGTAGTGGAGGTAGCCCTCCAGCTCCGGCATGTCCCGCAGCAGGAAGCCGCGGTCGGTGCCGACCGTGTTGCCGCACAGCGGCGCCTTGCCGGGCTCCTTGACGTGCTCACGCACGTACGCCAGCACCCGCTCCTCGGCCTCGGCCAGGGTGGTGCCGCCGGCCAGCTCGTCGAGGAGGCCCGAGGCGGTGTGCATCTGCCGCACCACCTCGGGCATCGTCTCCAGCGCCGCGTCCGGGGGACGCACGACGATGTCGACCCCCTCGCCGAGCACGTTCAGCTCCGAGTCGGTGACCAGCGCGGCCACCTCGATGAGTGCGTCGTCCGTCAGCGAGAGCCCGGTCATCTCGCAGTCGATCCACACCATTCGATCGTTCATGCGCCTTACCCTACGGTGCGCTCCTCTGACCGGGCAGGCTCGGGCGGCCCTGACCGGCGGCGAACGCCTCCGAATAGGACTTGACCGGCTCCGGCACCGTCGACGAGGCCGTCGCGGAACCGGACGGCGCGGTGGCCGCCGCCGTCCGCCGGGCATGCGGGGACGGCTGCGCCGGCACGTGTTCCATCGCCGCCGGAGCGAGCTGGTCCCCGTGCGGACGGCGGGCCCGGTAAGCGGCCCGGTACGCGGCGGGGGACGAGCCCAGCTGACGCCGGAAATGCCCGCGCAGCGCCACCGGCGAGCGGAAGCCGCAGCGGCCCGCGACCTCGTCCACCGAGTAGTCGGAGGTCTCCAGCAGCCGCTGCGCCTGGAGCACGCGCTGCGTGATCAGCCACTGGAGCGGCGCGCTGCCGGTGAGCGAACGGAAACGGCGGTCGAACGTCCTGCGGCTCATATAGGCGCGGGCGGCCAGAGTCTCCACGTCGAACTGCTCGTGCAGATGCTCCAGCGCCCAGGCCACGACCTCGGCGAGCGGGTCGGAGCCGATCTCCTCTGGTAAAGACCTGTCGAGATAGCGCTCCTGACCGCCACTGCGCCGCGGTGGGACGACGAGCCTGCGCGCCAGTGCCCCGGCCGCCTCCGTCCCGTGATCCGTACGCACTATGTGCAGACACAGATCGATTCCGGCCGCCGTGCCGGCGGAGGTGAGCACGTCGCCGTCGTCCACGAACAACTCGCGCGGATCGACGTGGACGGACGGATACCGCTTGGCGAGCGTCGGCGCGTACATCCAGTGCGTGGTCGCCGGGCGGCCGTCCAGCAGACCGGCCGCGGCGAGTACGAACGCGCCGGTGCACAGTCCGACGATCCGGGCGCCCTCCTCGTGCGCGCGGCGCAGAGCGTCGAGCGCCTCGGGCGGCGGCGGCGAGGTGATCGACCGCCAGGCCGGGACGACCACCGTGCCCGCCCTGCCGATCGCCTCCAGGCCGTACGGCGTGGTGAGTTCGAGGCCGCCGGTGGTGCGCAGCGGACCTTCCTCCCCACCGCACACGAGCAGCCGGTACCGCGGGACCCCGGCATCCTGGCGGTCGATGCCGAACACGGAGAGCGGGATGGAGCTCTCGAAGATGGGCCCACCACTGAACAGCAGCACTGCGACGACTTCTCGGCGGCGGCGGCCGGAAAGCTTTCGTGCTGACTCCGGTGCGACAATGGAGTCCTGGCTCATGGCGCTAAGCCCCCCTCGGTGTTCTCGTCTCCCCGTTCGTGTCGGGTCTTTCGCTCCTGCACGATTCCCCTCGGTTTTGCACGGGACCCCGGTCTTCGATACTCATGATCGAATCTACTGTGTCCCGTGGTGCCGGCGTGACAAGTTCGCTATCCAGCGCTATGTCGACAAGGCAACGTGGCGCGAAGCATTCGATCACGAAGCGTTCCACTCAGGCGGCCCACAGGGAAGTGCGCCTCACGCGCATGGCCCGTCCCCGTAGGCCGTTCGCGGCCGGAAAGGACCTCTCTGCCCTGGTGGCAAGGGGGTTGACAGGCCATTTCACCAAGGATCGGTCGCAGGGGTGAAGTTGGCTGAAAACTTACGGGTGCACGGGCCAGGAAGCACCAATCACCCGGCGCACTTCAGTCATTTGCCCGCGCGCCCCGACGCGCTCCCGAGGCCCTGGCGCCACCCGCCGTGCTCCGGGCCCGGACGGACCTCTCCGAGCGGCGCAGCAGCAGCCGGCAGACCGCCGTCACGGCGGCAAGTCCGAGCGCCGGTACGGCCGCTCCGCCGACCGACGTACCGAACACGACGAGCACGACCGGCACGAGCAGGCAACTGAACGCGGCCCAGCGAACCACATCGCTCGCGGAGTCGGCGGAGGTGGTCGAAGCGGCCGGGGCGGCGGCCGGGGTGGCGGAGCCGGCCGGAGTGGCGGTCGCGGTGACCGTCGCGGTGGCGGTCGCGGTGGACGCCGCCGGGGCGGCCGATGCGGAGTCCGGTCCCGAGGGGGAGTCGTGGTGGTGCGGTCGTACGGACACGTGGGCTCCCTGGTGACGAGGGTGGCCGTGGTGACAGGAGTGACCGCGTCAACCACGGTGGACGCATGATCAACGAGGCGTCCGGCCGTCCGGTCACCTACCACCCCCCGGGTGGCCCGCCCCCCGCGTTCCGCCGCACGGCGTGTCGGGGCTCCCCGGAGGGGCCCCTTTACAGGTCCCTGTGTACGGACCATCCGGCGTTGCGATCCCTCACGGGCTCGGGCATGCTCCCTGGAACGCCGCGTATGGAGCGGCGGCGCGTGGGCAGAAGAGGAGTGTCGCCGTACCCTTGGGGGTAAGGGGTTGGGAAGATGATTCCCGGACACAGCTCCGTTGCCACGTCAATTGTTGCTCCTTCACACAAGGACCCTCTTCGCCGAGACATCGATGGCCGGTCACGAAATCCCCGAACCCGCTGACCGCGAGCAGCTGACCGACCCCGCGTCGGACCTGCAAGCGGTGGAAGAGACACGCCACTCCTGCGACCCCGCCTTCCGGCACGGAGTGGTGGTCGGCTTCGACGGCTCGACGTCCAGTGAGCGCGCCCTCGCGTATGCCATCGGGATGGCCCGCAGACTCGGCTCTGCCCTGATCATCGTGCACGTCGCCAACCGGCTGCCCACCACCGTCTGGGCGGGCTGCGAGCCCCCCGTCTTCGTGGACGTCCCCGACCACCGCACCGAGGTCCTCGGTCTCGAACTGGCCTGCGCCGACTACCTCTCCGAGGTGCCGTGGATCCTGGTCGAGCGCGGCGGCGACATCTGCCACGAACTCGAAGAGGTCGGCCAGGAGTACTCGGCCGACGCGATCGTGGTCGGCTCCACGCACGGCATCGTCGGACGCATCTTCGGCACGGTGGCGGGGCGGCTGGCACGACGGGCCCAACGGCCCGTCGTGGTCATCCCGTAGCCCCGCCTCCCGTACCTCCGCCGTCCCCCGCAGCCGTACTGATCCGGCGTCAGTCACCGCTCCGCGGCGCCGGGTTGCTACTCCACCGTCACGGACTTCGCGAGGTTGCGCGGCTTGTCGATGTCCCGTCCCAGCGCCAGCGCCGTGTGATAGGCCAGCAGTTGCAGCGGAATCCCCATCAGGATCGGGTCCAGCTCGGTCTCGTTCTTCGGCACCACGATCGTCTGGTCGGCCTTCGGCTGCTCCTGGTGCGCGACCGCCAGGATCCGGCCGCTGCGCGCCTTGATCTCCTCCAGTGCCGCGCGGTTCTTCTCCAGCAGGTCGTCGTCCGGCACGATCGCCACCGTCGGCAGCGCCGGCTCGATGAGCGCGAGCGGTCCGTGCTTCAGCTCGGAGGCCGGATACGCCTCGGCGTGGATGTACGAGATCTCCTTGAGCTTCAGCGAAGCCTCCAGGGCCACCGGATAGCCGCGTACCCTGCCGATGAACATCATCGACTTCGCGTCCGCGTACTCCTCCGCCACCTTCTTGATCTCGGCCTCGGACCCGAGGATCTCCTCGATCTGGGCGGGCAGCCTGCGCAGCCCCTCGATGATCCGCTTGCCGTCGGCGACCGACAGGTCGCGGATCCGGCCCAGGTGCAGGGCCAGCAGCGCGAACGACACCACCGTGTTGGTGAAGCACTTCGTGGAGACGACACAGACCTCGGGGCCCGCGTGCACGTACACACCGCCGTCGGTCTCGCGGGCGATCGCCGAGCCGACGACGTTGACCACGCCGAGCACCCGCGCGCCCTTGCGCTTGAGCTCCTGCACGGCGGCCAGGACGTCGTACGTCTCGCCCGACTGCGACACGGCGATGTAGAGCGTGTCGGGGTCCACGACGGGGTTGCGGTAGCGGAACTCGGACGCGGGCTCGGCGTCCGCCGGGATCCGCGCCAGCGACTCGATCAGCCCGGCGCCGATGAGACCCGCGTGGTACGAGGTCCCGCAGCCGAGGATCTTGATGCGCCGCACCCCGCGCGCCTCCCGCGCGTCCAGATTGAGGCCGCCCAGGTGCACGGTGGAGAACCGGTCGTCGATCCGGCCGCGCAGCACCCGGTCCACGGCGTCGGCCTGCTCGGAGATCTCCTTGTGCATGTACGTGTCGTGGCCGCCCATGTCGTACGACTCGGCCTCCCACTCCACGGTGGTCGGCGTGGCCGAGGTGCGCGAGCCCTCGGTGGTGTACGTACGGAAGTCGTCGGCCTTGATGGTGGCCATCTCGCCGTCGTCCAGCGTGACGACCTGGCGGGTGTGGGAGACCAGCGCGGCGACGTCGGAGGCGACGAACATCTCCTTCTCGCCGATGCCGAGGACGACGGGCGAGCCGTTGCGGGCGACGACGATGCGGTCCGCGAAGTCGGCGTGCAGCACGGCGATGCCGTACGTGCCCTCCACCAGCTTCAGCGACTGGCGGACCTTCTCCTCCAGCGTCTCGGCCTGCGAGCGCGCGATCAGATGGGTCAGGACCTCGGTGTCGGTCTCGGAGAGGAACACCACACCGTCCGCCTCCAGCTTCACGCGCAGCTCGGTGGCGTTGTCGATGATGCCGTTGTGGACGAGGGCGACCTTGTTCTCGGGGTCGATGTGCGGGTGCGCGTTCTCGTCGCTCGGGGCGCCGTGGGTGGCCCAGCGGGTGTGGGCGATACCGGTGGTGCCGGCGAAGCGCTTGGGCACCCGGGACTCCAGCTCGCGGACGCGGCCCTTGGCCTTGACCATCTTCAGGGCCGCGGGCTTGCCCGCGGCCGCCTTGCCGGTGATGACCAGGCCCGCGGAGTCGTAACCCCGGTACTCCAGCCGCTGCAAGCCCTCCAGCAGCAGTGGAGCGACGTCACGCCTTCCGATGTAACCGACGATCCCGCACATATCAGTCTCTGCCCCTCCGTCGATGCGTCAGTGTCCTGTGGTGCCCATGAGGCGCCGATCCGGCGGCCCCACGGCGTGCTCAGCCGTAGACGATGCGCCGGAGCTGTCTGAGGGACAGCTCCGGCGGCGCCACCGCGCGGTGCGGCAGCTCGGCCGCGATCCGCTCGAAGATCTCCGGGTTCTGCGCGCCGCCGCCCTGGAGCTCGCGGTGCCTGCGCCGGACGAACTCCTCGGTGGTCTCGTCGAAGTACGCCAGGACGTCCAGGACCACCCGGGCAGCCTCCCCGCGCGGGAGCGCGGTGCTGCGGACCAGATGGTCGACGAGGTCGTCGTGGGACGAGGGTGAACGGCGTTCGAGCACCCGTAGATACTGCGGGCGAATCAGACTCTTTGCAAGAATCCTGCCCGATATCGGGCAGGAGGGCTCATGATCTCCGCCGGAAGGGTCTTCAGAGACGCTTCAGTACGGCCTGCTTCGCGGTCGTGAACTCTTCCGCCGTCAGGATCCCGGCCTGGTGCAGCTCACCCAGCTCCCGCAGCCTGCGCAGCAGCGCGTCGTGATCGTCACCGCTCGCCGGGGCGGGAGCGGTCGCGGATGCCGGCGCGGGGACGGCGTCGGCGGGCCCGGGCGTCTTGGCCAGGAGGGCGGGCGCGGCGGCTCCCGCGTTCGGGTGCGGCAGCCGGGCGACCACGGCGGCGGCCACCAGCGCCATCAGCGGGTCCTTGCGGAAGCCGTACAGCTCCACGGCGTGCGGGTCGTGCTTGGGCGCCGGCGAATTGCCCCTGCCGACCCGGAAGCGCAGGAAGCCGTTCTCCATACCGGCGCTCGGCCGCCACTCCACCCCCTCCACGTCGCCGAGCGAGAGCGTGGTGGTGCCCCGCGAGGACTTCGACTCCTCGGTCTTCCAGTTCCACTCCAGCCGGATCTCCTCCCCGTCGAAGGTCGCCGTCCCGTCGCCCGCGCCCATCGTGATCGGCACGGCGGGGCCGGGCAGCAGATAGCGATCGGTGGGACCCGTGTCGACCTCGTCGAGCAGCAGCGAGTTGCGCACCTCGTCGACGAAGTACTCGGCGACACCCGCGCGGTCCTTCTCCACCGTCAGCAGGTACGGGTCGGAGCCGTCGTCCAGCTTGCCCCCGGCGACCCTCGTGAGCGGGTCGGCGCCGTCGCGCAGCCGCAGTCTGAGCCGCCCGGACTTGCGGTCCGGCTCGAAGGTGACACCCGCCAACGCCCGCAGCGGCACTGCGACTTCACCGAGTGACTTGCGCAGCGGACTCACGCGCTTGCCGCTCCCGGGCACTATGCGGACCGTCTCGCCGTCGAAGGTCCAGGTGCCGTCCGTCTGGATGATTTCCGCCATGCGCCGATTCTTCCATCGACGCCCGGGAGGTGGCCCGCCCTTGACCGCCGACGGGGCGCCGGGTTCCGATGGGGTCGTTCGGTTGCTCCGCACCACAGTCCTGAATTCCCTGAAGGGGCCTTGCCTGTGAGACAGCACGGAACGTCCCCCACATCCCCCACATCCCCCACAACTCCCGTGTCCCGGGCCTTCTCCGCGTCACACCCGCCCGCCGCGCGCCGGCCCGCGTCCCGCCGGCTGCGCGCGCCGCTCCTCGTCGCCGTCGCCCTCTTCTCCTGCGTGGCCGCATCCGGCGGAGTCGCCGCCGCGGACCCCGGAGACGGGGGCGGCGGCGGTGTGGGCGGTGGCGGTGGCGGTGGCGGCGGTGGTGGCTGGCGTACGGCGGCCGGTGCCGCCGAGTCCGCCCGCCCGCTCGGCGACGTCGTCCCCGCGCCCGCCTCGGTGCGGCCGGGCGGGACGGCGTACTCCCTCACCGGCTCGACCCGTATCCGGGTCGACGGCTCCCGCGAGGTGCGGAGCGTCGGCACCTATCTGGCGGGGCTGCTGAGGCCCGCCACCGGCTACGACCTGCGGATCACCGACGACCGCCCCGGCCGCGGTGCCCGCGGTGCCCGCGGTGACGACGGGATCCGGCTGCGGCTGGTGTCCGGCGACCGGGAGCGCGCGCTCGGCGACGAGGGCTACCGGCTGGAGTCGGACCGGGACGGTGTCACCCTCACCGCCCGCGAGCCCGCCGGGCTCTTCCACGGCGTCCAGACCCTGCGGCAGCTCCTGCCGGCCGCCGTGGAGCGCGACAGCCGGCAGCGCGGCCCCTGGAGGATCGCGGGCGGCACGATCACGGACAAGCCGCGCTACGCCTACCGGGGCGCGATGCTCGACGTCTCACGGCACTTCTTCACCGTCGACCAAGTCAAGCGCTACATCGACCAGTTGGCCCTCTACAAGATCAACACGCTGCATCTGCACCTCTCCGACGACCAGGGCTGGCGCATCGCGATCGACTCCTGGCCGCGCCTGGCCACCCACGGCGGTTCGACACAGGTGGGCGGCGGCCCCGGCGGGTACTACACCAAGGCCCAGTACCGCGAGCTGGTGCGCTACGCCACGTCCCGCCATCTCGAAGTCGTCCCGGAGATCGACATGCCGGGCCACACGAACGCGGCGCTCGCCTCGTACGCGGAGCTGAACTGCGACGGTGTCGCCCCGCCGCTCTACACCGGCACCGCCGTCGGCTTCAGCTCATTGTGCGCGTCCAAGGAGATCACGTACGACTTCGTGGACGACGTGGTGCGCGAGCTGGCCGAGCTGACGCCCGGCAGGTATCTGCACATCGGCGGCGACGAGGCGCACTCCACCAGCCACGAGGACTATGTGGAGTTCATGCGGCGGACGCAGGAGGTGGTGGGCACGTACGGCAAGAAGGTGGTCGGCTGGCACCAGCTCACGGGCGCCGATCCGGTGCGGGGAGCGGTGGCGCAGTACTGGGGCTACGACGCGACGGGCGCCGCCGAGCGCGCGCAGGTCGCCGAGGCGGCGCAGGGTGGCACAGAGCTGATCCTCTCGCCCGCCGACCGGGTCTATCTGGACATGAAGTACGACCGGAACACCCAACTGGGCCAGTCCTGGGCCGGGTTGGTGGAGGTGAACCGCTCCTACGACTGGGACCCGGCGACCTATCTCGCCGACGCGGGGGTCGCCCCGGGCGCGGTGCTGGGAGTCGAGGCGCCGCTCTGGTCGGAGACCCTGTCGACCAGCGACCACATCGAGGAAATGGCGTTCCCGAGGCTGCCGGGCGTCGCGGAGATCGGCTGGTCGCCGCAGTCGGCGCGGGACTGGGACACGTACAAGCACCGGCTCGCGGCGCAGGGCCCGCGGCTGACGGCGCTGGGCATCGACTACTACCGCTCACCGGTGGTGCCGTGGCCGGAGGGGTGAGCGGGGCCGTCCGTACGCGCGCCGGACGAACGCGCCGGGGGTCGTGAACCGGACGGCAGCGAACACGCTCGTGGAGGCGGGCGCCCGTGTGGGATCCTGTGTTCTCGCGCGGGCGCCCGGACAGCGTGCCGGACGGGGCGCCGGGTCTCGATAGGGTGCGGCGCATGTCTGTGAACATTCATCTCTCCCTCCGGGTGGACAAGCTCGAATCCCTCGCACAGGCCGAGAGGGTCAAGGCGGCGCTCGCGGAGGTCCTGCGGGAGCACTCGATCGAGCAGGACGTGCGGCTCCGGAAGTTCCGGGAGCCGATATCGGTGAAGGTGACGACGGGCAGATGGCCGTTGATCATCCGGGGTTTCGGGGTGTGGAGCACCACTTTCGAGCGCGACGTCACGGCGGCCGTCCACGGCGTCGTGCCGTCGGCCGCGATCGATCTGGAGTGGGGCTACCCGGACGAGGAATGAACGCGGGCGTGCGGCGGGCGGGTTGGCGGCGGGCCGGGACGGAGCCGCGGTTGAGTACGCGTACTCACGCCGCCGCCCGCGCTCCCGGCGACCATGAGAAGCCACCGCACGCGTGGTCCATGAACCCGTCCACCACGGAGCCCGGAGGCCCCTCATGCTCAGCCGTACAGCCGCCGCACTGGTGCCGTTCTTCGGCCGCCTCACGGTCACGCTGGACGGGGCCGCCGAACTGGCGCCCGGGAGCATCGTCGCCGCGAACCACACCTCGCTCAGCGACCCGGCGATCGTGCTCGCCGCGCTCCACCGGCTGGGCGTGGAGCCGGTCGTGATGGCCGCCGCCGGGCTGTGGCGCGTACCGTTCCTCGGCCGCGCGCTCGCCCATGACGGGCACATTCCCGTCCGCCGCGCCGACCCGGGGGCCGCCGCCTGCCTGGAGGACGCCGCCGCCGCGCTGGCGCGCGGCCGGCTCGTCGTCATCTACGGCGAGGGCGGCATACCGGACTTCGAGTCCGCCACCGAGACGCCTCCCCACCCGTTCCGCAGCGGCCTCGCCCGCCTCGCCGCCGCCACCGGCGCGCCGGTGGTGCCTCTCGGGCAGAGGGGGGCCCGGAGCATCATGTCGGGCAGCGGGCCGGGGCAGTTCACGAGCCTGGCGAGCGCGCCGCTGCGCCGCCCGGAGCTGCGCGTGCACATCGGCGCCCCGGTGCGGCTGACGGGCGATCTGCCGACGGCGACGGCCCGGGCCCGCGCCGCGGTCACCGCCGCGTGGCTGACCGCGGGCGGCCACGCCGTGACGCCGTCCGCCCCGGCCCCGGTTCCGGTTCCGGCGGTCGAGGCGGCTGCCTGACGACGGCCGTACGCGTCCCGTACTCGGCTGCGGATGATCCGCACGACTCGGACCGGCCCTACCCGGTCTTCGCCGCTTCCTCCCGCAACTGCTCCTCGCTCAGCCCCCGGCGCCAGTAGCCCACGAACGTGACGTGCCCGCGGTCCAGCCGCCGCTCCCGTACGAGATGACGCCGCAGTTCCTTCACCGTCCCCGCCTCGCCCGCGAGCCACGCGTACGGTGTGGCGCCGGGCAGTTCGGCGGCGCGCACCGACTCCAGGGCCGAGGGCGCGTTCTCGTCGCGCGCCAGCCAGTGGACGGTCGCGTCCGCCTCCGTCGGCAGCTCCATGCGGTCGGCCGCGAACGGCACGTCGAGCCAGACCCGCGCCCTCGTCCCGGCGGGCAGCCACTTCAGGACGGCGGCGGCCGCGGGCAGCGACGTCTCGTCGGCCCAGATCAGCACGGAGTCCGTACCGGCCGGGGGCCGGAAGCGGACCCCCGTGTTGTCGGCGGCCGCCGGTCCGAGGACCAGCACGCGGTCGCCGGGCGTCGCGGCCTCCGCCCAGCGGCAGGCCGGTCCGCCGTCGGGGTGCAGGGCGAAGTCGATGTCCAGCTCGTCGGGGTCGTGGCGCTGTTCGCGCGCCGTGTACGAGCGCATCACCGCGCGCACGTCCTCGGGCAGCGCCCGCCAGGCCGCCCACCAGCCCTCGCCCTCCTCCACCGGGACCACGGGCGCCGGCTGCCCCGGCCTCGGCAGGAAGAGGGACAGGCTCTGGTCGCGCCCGCCGGCGGCGAAGCCCGTGAGCCCCGCGCCGCCGGTCGCGTTGCCGGGGCTCGTGTCGCCGCCGAACGTGACGCGTACCAGGGACGGGCCGAGACGGCGGGTCCGTACGACCTGGAGGGCGAAGAAGCGGAACGGGGCGGTGCCGGCCGCCGCCGTCCCGGGGCCCGCGGGCCTGCCGGGCGTCGCGGGTGTCCCTGGCGTCGCGCTGGTCACGGTCAGGCGACCTTCCTGGCCTTCTCGATGGCGTCGGCGAGATCCTCCAGGATCGGCGCGCACTTGTCGTACGAGTAGATGGGCTCCGTCACCCGGGGGACCACCTGGCCCGCCTCGACCGCGGGCAGCCGCGCCCAGGTCGGCTTCGACGTCAGGGCCCCGGGCTGGAGGGCGGAGGAACGGTTGTCCATCATGATGATGTCGGCCGGGTACTTGTCGACGTTCTCCCAGCTCAACTCCTCGAAGAAGCCCTGCGCGTTCACCTTCGGCTCGACGAACCGCACGCCCAGCTCCTGGAGGTAGAGCGTGTCGGCGGACATCTTGGCGAGGGAGACGTAGAACAGGTCCTGGCTGGCCGAGCCGATCATCACCTTGATGTCCGGCTTGGACTTCGCCGCCGCCCGCAGCCGGCCCGCGGCCTTCTCGAACCGCGCCTTGGCGTCCGTCACCTTCTTCGCCCCGAGGTCCGCGCCCAGGGACTCGGCGAGGTCCGCGTGGCGCTGGATCGCCTTGGGGACGGTGGTCTCGGCCGCCAGGAGCGCCACGCTCGGAGCCAGCTTGAGGATCTTGTCCTTGGACTGCTCGGGGACGTACCAGAGTTCACCCTCGACCCACTGGGTGGTCACGAGCAGGTCCGGGGCGAGAGCCGCGTACTTCTCGACGTTGAACTCGCCCCAGACGTTGCCGAGTATCTCGACCTTGGTGACATCGAGGTCGCCCGCCTGGATGTCCGGCTCGCCGCCCTTGGTGGTGGTCGGCCCGAAGACGCCCTTGACCTCGATCCCGTAGTCGTGGAGCGCGGCGGCGGTGCCGGTGAAGGCGACGATGTTCTTCGGGACGCTGCCGGCCTCCGCCGTCTCGCCGCGGTCGTCCTTGAAGGACCAGGGACCCGCCTTCGCGTCACCGCCCGCGTCCGTACTCTTGTCGTCGCCGCTTCCGCAGGCGGCGAGCGCGACACCGAGACCGACGGCGCCGCCGGCGGCGAGCACGCCGCGGCGGCTGAGGGGCGAATGCAGGGCGTTGGGCATGTCGGTGTCGCTTTCGTACGCGCCGAGGTCCGGCCGATGGGCAGTTCAGGTAGGTTAGCCTAACCTTTCTTACCTTTGCGTACGGGGTGGGTGTCCGAGGTCCGGGGCACAGTGGGGGAGTCGGTCCACCTCTCCCAGGGAGTCAGCGATGTCGATCCGCCGCGTCGTGCCCAACATCCAGGTGCAGCCCGAAGGGCTGGCCCGGAGCCGGGAGTTCTACGGTCTGCTCGGCTTCGAGGAGGTCATGAACCTGGGCTGGATCATGACCCTCGCCCCACCGTCCGACCCCACCGCCCAGGTGAGCTTCCTGACGCGGGACGAGACGGGGCCGGTGGTCCCGGACATCAGCGTGGAGGTGGACGACGTGGACGCGGCGTACGCCGTCGTACGGGCGAGCGGCGCGGAGATCGTCCACCCCCTGCGCGACGAGGAGTGGGGCGTCCGCCGCTTCTTCGTACGGGACCCGGCCGGCCGGGTCGTGAACGTGCTGGAGCACGGGCAGCCCGCTGACCGCGCCGTCTCATGACGCGGCCGGCCGGGAGCGCGCCCCCGGCCGGCCCACGTCCCGACGGGTCCTTACAGGCCCAGCTCCCGTGCGATCAGCATCCGCTGGACCTCGCTCGTGCCCTCGCCGATCTCCAGGATCTTGGAGTCGCGCCACATCCTGGCCACCGGGTACTCGTTCATGAAGCCGTAGCCGCCGTGGATCTGGGTGGCCTCGCGGGCGTTGTCCACCGCCACCGTCGAGGAGTAGAGCTTCGCCAGCGCGGCCTCCTTCTTGAAGGGCTCGCCGTGCACCAGCCGGGAGGCCGCGTCGCGCCAGCCGAGGCGGGCCATGTGGGCCCGCGTCTCCATGTCGGCGATCTTGAACTGGATGGCCTGGTTCGCGCTGATCGGCCGGCCGAAGGCGTGGCGCTCCTTCGCGTACTTCACCGACTCGTCCACGCAGCCCTGCGCCAGCCCCGTGGCCAGCGCGGAGATCGCGATGCGGCCCTCGTCCAGGATGCGGAGGAACTGGGCGTACCCGCGGCCTTCTTCGCCCACCAGGTTCGCCAGCGGCACCCGGACGTCGGAGAAGGAGAGTTCACGGGTGTCCGACGCGTTCCAGCCGACCTTCGAGTACGGGGCCGCGACCGTGAAGCCGGGGGTGCCGGACGGGACGATGATCGAGGAGATCTCCGGCCTGCTGTCCTCCTTGCGGCCGGTGACGGCCGTGACCGTGACCAGTCCGGTGATGTCCGTGCCCGAGTTGGTGATGAAGCACTTCGAGCCGTTGATGACCCACTCGTCGCCGTCCCGGACGGCGGTGGTGCGCGTGCCGCCCGCGTCCGATCCGGCCTCGGGCTCGGTGAGGCCGAAGGCGCCGAGGACCTCGCCCGAGCACAGGCGCGGCAGCCACTCCCGCTTCTGCTCCTCCGTACCGAAGAGGTGCAGCGGCATCGCGCCCAGGGAGACGCCCGCTTCGAGGGTGATGGCCACCGAGGAGTCGACACGGGCCAGCTCCTCCAGGGCGATGCCGAGCGCCATGTAGTCGCCGCCCATGCCGCCGTACTCCTCCGGGAAGGGCAGGCCGAACAGGCCCATCCGGCCCATCTCGCGCACGATCTCGTACGGGAACTCGTGCCGCTCGTAGAAGTCGCCGATCTTGGGCGCGACGACGTCCTGTGCGAACGCCTCGACGGTACGGCGCAGTTCGTCGTGCTCGGGTGAGAGCCGGTGGTTCAGGGGCATGGCTAGGACTCCTTGTGGGAGAGGGCGCTGACGGTGCGGGAGGGGCTGGGTCGCCCCAGTTGTCCGGCCATCCACACGCTGGTGGCGGTGAGGAGGCCGAGGTCGACCCCGGTGTCGATACCGAGGCCCTGCAACATCCACAGGAGGTCTTCGGTGGCGAGATTCCCGGTGGCGCTCTTGGCGTAGGGGCAGCCGCCGAGGCCGCCCGCCGACGCGTCCACGGTGGTCACCCCGTGCTGGAGCGCGGCGAAGGTGTTGGCGAGCGCCTGGCCGTAGGTGTCGTGGAAGTGCACGCCGACCCTCGACAGGTGCACGCCCTCCTCGATCAGGGTGGCGAGCAGGCTCTGCACATGGCCGGGGGTGGCCACGCCGATCGTGTCGCCGAGGCTCACCTCGTCGCAGCCCATGTCGACGAGTGTCCTGACGAGGCGGGCGACCTGGTCGACGGGGACGGGGCCCTCCCACGGGTCGCCGAAGCACATCGACAGATAGCCCCGGACATGGAGCCGTTCGTCGCGGGCGCGGGCCACGACCGGCTCGAACATGGCGAGCGACTCGTCCAGCGTGCGGTTCAGATTGGCCTTGGCGAACGACTCGGTCGCGCTGGCGAAGACGGCCACCTGACGGACGCCGAGGGCCAGCGCCCGGTCCAGGCCCCGGTCGTTCGGGACGAGGGCGGGCAGCCGTACGTCCTCCAGATCGCGCACCATCGGGAACAGCCGCTCGGCGTCGGCCAGTTGGGGCACCCAGTCGGGGTGGACGAAGCTCGTCGCCTCGATGGTGGTGAGTCCGGCGGCGGCGAGGCGGTGGATGAACTCCGCCTTGATCTCGGTCGGGACGATCGCCGACTCGTTCTGGAGGCCGTCGCGCGCGCCCACCTCGTGGATCCGGATCCGGGTCGGCAGGCCCTCGTCCATGACGGTCATGGGGAGCGTCATTTCTCCTCCTCGGGAGCCGTGGGGACGGCGACGCCGGCCGCCGCGGCGGGGACGGCGGTGACCTCGACGGCGACCGGGCCCGCGGCGGCCGTACCGTCAGCGGCGGTGCTGTCGGTGGCGGTGCTCCCGGTGGGGGTGTTCCCGGTGGGGGCGGCGGGCGCGACCACGGCCAGTACCTGGTCCATGGCGACGGTGGAGCCCGCCGTCACGTCCAGCTCCGTGACTGTCCCGTCGTGCGGGGCCGCGACGACGTGCTCCATCTTCATCGCCTCCACCACCAACAGGCCCTGCCCGGCGACCACTTCGTCCCCGACCGCCACCTTGACGACGGTGACCGTGCCGGGCATCGGGGCCGTGAGCGCGTCGACGCCACCCGCGCCGGCGGCTCCGAGCAGCGCCGCCTCCACCGGATCGTGGTCCTGTACGTGCCAGCTGTCGCCGTCCCTGCCGAGCCAGTCGTCCGCCCGGTGGAAGGTGTGCGTCATCCCGTCCACGGTGACGGTGACCCGGTCGGCCTCCACACGGGACGCGCCGCTGCCGAGCAGCCTGTGGGTGACGGGTTCATGTCCCGGTACGCGCAGATGGTGGGCCACCGGCACGGTCATGCCGCCCATCCGCCACCCGTTCGGTGCGGAGAAGGGATCGGTCCAGCCGCCTCCGGAGCCGCCCTCCGGGGAACGAGCGGGGGCCAGCCCGTGCTCCCGGACCGCCGCCGCCGCTTCGTACACCTCGGCCGGCACCTCCGCCGGCACCAGTGTGTCCGCGTCCCGCTCCACCAGGCCCGTGTCCAGCTCGCCCGCCACCACGGCGGGGTGGGCCAGCAGCCTCCGCAGGAAGCCGGCGTTGGTCGGGACGCCCAGCGTCACCGTCTCCGCCAGGGCCGCCCGGAGCCGGCGCAGCGCCGTCGCGCGGTCCGGGGCGTGCACGATCACCTTCGACAGCATCGGGTCGTACAGGCTCCCGACCTCCGTGCCCTCGCTCAGGCCCGAGTCGGTCCGCACCCCCTCACCCTCCGGCTCGCGCAGCGACAGCACCCGGCCGCCCGCCGGCAGGAAGCCACGCGCGGGGTCCTCCGCGCAGATCCGGGCCTCGATCGCGTGCCCGGTGAGGGTGATGTCCTCCTGGGTGAAGGGAAGCCGCTCACCGGCGGCCACGCGCAGCTGCCACTCGACCAGATCCAGACCGGTGACCAGCTCGGTGACGGGATGCTCCACCTGGAGGCGGGTGTTCATCTCCATGAAGAAGTACGACGCCGGGTCCTCGCCCGGCACGATGAACTCCACCGTGCCCGCGCCCCGGTAGCCGCAGGAGCGCGCCGCCTGCACCGCCGCCTCGCCCATCGCCGCCCGTGTCCTCTCGTCCAGCAGGACGGACGGCGCCTCCTCGATGATCTTCTGGTGGCGGCGCTGCAAGGAGCACTCGCGCTCCCCGAGATGGACCACGTTGCCGTGCCCGTCGGCCAGCACCTGGATCTCGATGTGGCGCGGCCGGTCGATCCACCGCTCGACCAGGAGCGTGTCGTCGCCGAAGGAGGCGCGGGCCTCGCGCCGGGCCGCCGCGATCTCGTCGCGCAGGGCCGACTCCAGGCGGGTGAGCCGCATGCCCTTGCCGCCGCCGCCCGCCGACGGCTTCAGCAGTACCGGCATCCCGATCTCCCTGGCCGCCTCGGCCAGCTGGTCGTCGCTCAGTCCGCTGCCCGAGGAGCCGGGCACCACCGGCACTCCGGCCGCCGCCACGGTCTCCTTGGCGCGGATCTTGTCGCCCATCAGTGAGATGGCGTCGGCGGTCGGGCCGATGAAGACGAGACCGGCGTCCGCGCAGGCCCGCGCGAAGTCCGCGTTCTCCGCGAGGAAGCCGTAGCCGGGGTGGACCGCCTGGGCGCCCGTGCGGGCGGCGGCCTCCAGCAGCCGGTCGCTCACGAGATAGCTCTCGGAGGCGGGCGCCGGGCCGATCCGTACGGCGGTGTCCGCCTCACGTACGTGCCGGGCACCGGCGTCGGCGTCACTGAAGACCGCGACGGAACGGATGCCGAGCGCGCGCAGCGTCCGGATGACGCGCACCGCGATCTCGCCGCGGTTCGCGACGAGGACCGTGTCGAACATGCTGGTCATGGGCTGGGAGGTCCTGATCGTCCTGGTGGTCATCTGTCACTCACATCCGGAAGACGCCGAAGCCGGGGGCGTTGCTGTCCTTCTGGGGAAGCGGGGAGTTGGCGCAGGCCGTCAGCGCCAGACCCACCACCTGACGGGTCTCCAGCGGGTCGATCACCCCGTCGTCCCAGAGCCGCGCCGTCGCGTAGTAGGCGTTGCCCTGCGTCTCGTACTGGGCGCGCACCGGGTCCTTGAACGCCTCTTCCTCCTCGGCGGGCCACTGCTCGCCGCGGCCCTCGATCTGGTCGCGCTTGACCGTCGCCAGCACCGAGGCGGCCTGCTCCCCGCCCATGACCGAGATCTTGGCGTTGGGCCACATCCACAGGAAGCGGGGGGAGTAGGCCCGGCCGCACATCGAGTAGTTGCCCGCCCCGTAGGAACCGCCGACCACGACCGTCAGCTTGGGCACGCGGGCGCACGCCACGGCCGTCACCATCTTCGCGCCGTGCTTGGCGATGCCGCCCGCCTCGTAACTGCGGCCCACCATGAAGCCCGAGATGTTCTGGAGGAAGAGCAGCGGGATGCCGCGCTGGTCGCACAGCTCGATGAAGTGCGCGCCCTTCTGGGCCGATTCGGAGAACAGGATGCCGTTGTTGGCGACGATTCCCACCGGGTGGCCGTGGATCCGGGCGAAGCCCGTCACCAGCGTCGTGCCGAACTCGGACTTGAACTCCGCGAACCGCGAGCCGTCCACCAGCCGGGCGATCACCTCGCGCACGTCGTACGGCGTGCGCGAGTCGACCGGCACCGCCCCGTACAGCCCCGCGGGGTCGACCTTCGGCTCCTCGGCCGGCTCGACCTTCCAGGGCAGCGCCCCGCGCTCGGGGAGAGTCGAGACGATGGTGCGGACGATCCGCAGCGCGTGCGCGTCGTCCTCGGCGAGGTGGTCCGTGACCCCCGACGTACGGGAGTGGACCTCGCCGCCGCCCAGCTCCTCGGCGGTGACGACCTCGCCGGTCGCCGCCTTCACCAGGGGCGGGCCGCCCAGGAAGATCGTGCCCTGGCCGCGGACGATCACGGCCTCGTCGCTCATCGCCGGGACGTACGCGCCGCCCGCCGTGCAGGAGCCGAGCACGGCCGCGATCTGGGGGACGCCGGCGCCGGACATCCGCGCCTGGTTGTAGAAGATCCGGCCGAAGTGGTCACGGTCGGGGAAGACCTCGTCCTGCATCGGCAGGAAGGCGCCGCCCGAGTCCACGAGATAGACGCACGGCAGTCTGTTCTCCAGCGCGACCTCCTGGGCGCGCAGATGCTTCTTCACCGTCATCGGGTAGTACGTGCCGCCCTTGACCGTGGCGTCGTTGGCGACCACGACCACCTCACGGCCGCTGACCCGGCCGATCCCGGCGATCACCCCGGCGGCGGGCGCCTGGCCCCCGTACATGTCCTCCGCCGCCAGCGGGGCCAGCTCCAGGAAGGGCGAGCCCGGGTCCAGCAGGGTGTCCACCCGGTCGCGGGGCAGCAGCTTGCCGCGCGCCACGTGCCGGGCGCGGGACTTCTCTCCGCCGCCGAGCCGGGCGGCGGTGAGCCGGGCGCGCAGAGCCTCGGAGAGCCGCTGATGCGCCGCCTCGTTCACACGCCAGCTCTCGGAGGCCGGGTCCGCGGCGCTCGCCAGCACGGGTGCCTGCTGCATCGATCGAGCTCCCTCGCAGGGTTAATGAGCGTTAACGTATTCTGCTCAGGTTAACGACCGCTAACCCTCCTGTCTAGAATGGTTCTCCATGGGCACCAGGACCGCGGCACCGACGCGCCGCGAGCAGATCCTCAACGAGGCCGCCAGGCTCTTCGCCGAGCGCGGCTTCCACGGCGTGGGCGTCGACGAGATAGGGGCGGCCGTCGGCATCAGCGGGCCGGGCCTCTACCGCCATTTCGCGGGCAAGGACGCCATGCTCGCCGAGCTGCTCGTCGGTATCAGCGGCCGGCTCCTCGACGGCGGCAGGAAGCGGGTGGCGGCCTCCGCCGGAGACCCGGCGGCCGTGCTCGCCTCGCTGATCGACGGCCACATCGACTTCGCGCTGGACGACCGCCCGCTGATCACGCTGCACGACCGTGAACTGGACCGGCTGCGGGACAGCGACCGCAAGCTCGTACGGCAGCTCCAGCGCCAGTACGTGGAGCTGTGGGTCGGTGTCGTCCGCGAGATCCACCGGGACGTTCCCGAGCCGGTCGCGCGCGGCGCCGTGCACGCCGTCTTCGGCCTGCTGAACTCGACACCGCACCTGAGCGCCGACGGGCGCGGCACCCCCCGGCGGGCGGTGGCGGAAACGCTCCTGCGCCGCCTGGCGCACGGCGCGTTCGCCGCCCTCGGTGAGGAGGACGGCGCGCCGGGCGCGTGACGGGCGGTCGCCGGTCCGCCCGGGGTGGTCAGGCGCGCAGCGCGGCGAGCTCCCGGGCCAGGGTCTCCACCGACTGGAACGTCGCCCCGAGCAGCGACACGTGCTTCCAGCGCAGGGTGCCGTCCGGCGCGATCAGGAAGACCGCCCGGCGCAGCCCGATCCCGGGGGCGGCGATCCCGAACGCCCGCGCCACCGCGCGGTCGGTGTCGGCGAGCAGCGGGATCCGCAGGTGGTACCTGCGGGCGAACGCCTCGTGGCTGTCGACGTCCTGCGGGCTGATGCCCCAGACCTCGGCCCCCAGCTCCGTGAACGTCTCCAGGCCGCTGGAGTACGAGCACAGCTGCCGGGTGCACACGGCGGTGTCGTCACCCGGGTAGAAGGCCAGGACCAGGGGGCTGCCCCGGTGCTCGTCGAGGCGGTACTCCCTCCGTACGAAGGTGTCGTCGCCGTCGAGCACTCCGCCGGGCAGGGCGAAGTTCTCCACGGGACGGCCGGGACCGGGTGATGGCGGCACAGGGGCTCCTCTGTTCGTCGTGACGTCCGGTCAACGGGACGAGCGGCACCGCGCGGACACCTGACGGCACAATGGGGTCATGCCGATACCCAGCCGCGAAGCTCTCGTCGACCACCTCGTCCGCACGCGTATCGCCGGAGACGTGGCCACTCCCAGGGACAACAACCTCTCCCACTATCGCAAGCTCGCCAACGGCGACCGCCACTTCTGGCTGGGCCTGGAGCTCGGCGACCGCTGGAACGACGAGCAGGACGTGCTCGCCGTGATGGCCGAGCGGTGCGGAGTCAGCGACGATCCGGAGCACCGGCACGGCCAGGACACCATCGACCCCGAGCTGACCGTCGACGCCCTGGGGCGGATGGCCGCGCGGCTGCGCAAGGCGGCGGCGGGCCGGGAGCGGGTGCTGTTCGCCACCGGCCACCCGGGCGGGCTGCTGGACGTGCACCGGCAGACGGCGGACGCGCTGCGGCTGGCGGGCTGCGAGATCGTCCGGATCCCCGGCGGGCTCATGGCCGACGAGGGCATGGTCTTCCAGTTCGCGGGAGTCGCGATGCTGGAGCGCGGGGCCACGCTCTGGCACACCCACTCGCCCGAGCCGATGCGGGCCATCCTGGACGGCCTGGAGCGCGAGGGCAGACCGCAGCCCGACCTGGTGCTCGCCGACCACGGCTGGGCGGGCTGCGCGGGCCAGCGGGGACTCGACTCGATCGGCTACGCGGACTGCAACGACCCGGCCCTGTTCATCGGTGAGGCCGAGGGCACCCTCCAGGTGACGGTCCCGCTCGACGACCATGTGACGAACCCCCGCTTCTACGACCCGATGACGGAGTACCTGCTGAACGAGGCGGGCCTCACGAACACCGTCTGAGGCCCGGCGCGCGCCGCGTCCCCCCGGCGGCGCCCCCGGACCCCACGCGGCACCTCCACAGGAGGCCGCGCGCGACCGCGTCGTGGCCCCGGCGGGTCCCGGCGCCGAGGAGCGGCCCGGCTCAGCCGCGCTCCCTGGGCACACGCATGACGCCCTCCTGAATCACCGAGATCGCGAGCCGCCCGTCCTGGGTGTAGATCCGGGCCTGGCCCAGCCCGCGGCCGCCGGACGCGGACGGTGAGGTCTGGTCGTACAGCAGCCACTCGTCCGCGCGGAAGGGGCGGTGGAACCACATCGCGTGGTCCAGACTCGCCCCGACGATGTCACCGGTCGCCCAGCCGCCCCGGCCGTGAGCGAGCAGCACCGAGTCCAGCAGCGTCATGTCGGAGACGTACGTGGCCATGCAGACGTGCAGCAGCGGGTCGTCGGCGAGCTTGCCGGCCGTGCGGAACCACACCTGTGAGCGGGCCTCGCGCGGCTCCCCGGCCGTGGCGTACGGCGGGGCGTCCACATAGCGCAGATCCACCGCCGCCCGCGCCTCCAGCAGCCGGCCGGCCACGGACGGGTCGGTGAACCGGTCCGCGTACCTCGGCAGCAACTCCCGCGCCGTCGGCAGGCTTTCGGGATCCGGCGCGGCCGGCATGCCGCTCTGGTGCTCCAGGCCCTCCTCGTACGTCTGGAAGGACGCCGACAGGTGGAAGATCGGCCGGCCGTGCTGGACGGCCACCACCCGGCGTGTGGTGAAGGACCGGCCGTCGCGGATGCGGTCGACCGTGTAGACGATCGGCGCGCCCGGATCGCCCGCCCGCAGGAAGTACGAGTGCAGGGAGTGCGCCGGGCGGTCGGCGGGGACGGTACGGCCCGCCGCCACCAGGGCCTGTGCGGCGACCTGGCCCCCGTAGACACGGGGGATCGCCGCGGGGCGGCTGAGGCCGCGGAAGATGTCCTCGTCGATCCGCTCCAGGTCGAGCAGATCGACGAGGGACTCCAGTGCGTTCACCGCTCTGATCGCTCGACGTTCTACAGACCCATGGACTTGGCGATGATCATCTTCATGACCTCACTGGTGCCGCCGTAGATGCGGTTGACGCGGTTGTCCGCGTAGAGACGGGCGATCGGGTACTCGTTCATGTAGCCGTAGCCGCCGTGCAGCTGGAGGCACTTGTCGATCACGCGGTGCGCGACCTCCGTACAGAAGAGCTTCGCCGACGCGGCCTCGGCGGCGGTCAGCTCGCCCGCGTCGTGCGCTTCGAGCGCGCGGTCGCAGACGGCCTCGGCGGCGTCGACCTCGGCCTTGCAGGCGGCCAGTTCGAACTTGGTGTTCTGGAAGGAGGCGACCGTCTTGCCGAAGACGGTGCGGTCCTGGACGTACTCCTGGGCGAACCGGATCGCGGCCGACGCCTGCGCGTACGCGCCGACGGCGATGCCCAGCCGCTCCTGCGGCAGGTTCTGGCCGAGGTAGGAGAAGCCCTTGTTCTCCTCGCCGAGCAGGTCGTCGACGGGCACCTTGACGTCGCTGAAGGACAGTTCGGCGGTGTCCGACGACTTCAGGCCCAGCTTGTCGAGCTTGCGCCCGACCGCGTACCCCTCGGACCTGGTGTCCACGACGAACAGCGAGATGCCGTGCCTGCGGTCCTCCGCGCTCGGCGGGGCGGTGCGGGCGCAGACGATGACGCGGTCGGCGTGCACGCCGCCGGTGATGAAGGTCTTCGCGCCGTTGAGGACGTAGTGCGAGCCGTCGGCGGAGAGTTTGGCCGTGGTCTTCATGCCCGCCAGGTCGGAGCCGGTGCCGGGCTCGGTCATGGCGATGGCGTACATGGTCTCGCCGGTCACGAAGCCGGGCAGCCACCGCTTCTTCTGCTCCTCGGTGGCGTACGCCTTCACATACGGCAGGCAGAGCGCGACATGCACACCGGAACCTCCGAAGGAGACACCTGCGCGGGCGCACTCCTCGGAGACGATCGCCTGGAACTTGAACGACTCCTCACCCGCGCCGCCGTACTCCTCCGGCACCTCGATCCCGAAGACGCCCAGCTCGCCGAGCTTGTAGTAGAACTCGCGGGGGACCAGGCCCTCGGCGTACCACTCGTCGTAGACCGGCACGACCTCGGCCTCGATGAAGGCGCGCAGGGTCTCCCGGAACGCCTCGTGGTCCTCGTTGTAAACGCTGCGGCGCACGGAAGCCCTCACTCTCGCTCTGACTCGCTGTCTAAGCGCTTGCTCATTTCAAAGTTACCCGGCGGTTCGCACGGGTGTCCAGGGACTGGGGATGTCGGCGCCGTCACAGCCGCCGCAGCGCGAACCAGAGGTCCATCCGGACGTCCGCCTCGTCCAGGTCCGCGTTCAGCAGCGCCGCGCAGCGGGCGATGCGCTGGCGCACCGTGTTGCGGTGGACGGTCAGGGCCACCGCCGTACGGTCCCAACTGCCGTGCAGGGAAAGCCAGGTGCGCAGCGTCTCGGTCAGTGCCGGTGAGCCGGCGATCGGGGCCAGGCGGGCTCGGGCGTGGGCCGCGGCCTCTTCAGGAGGCACGAGCGCGGTGAGGGCGTCCGGGCCCGGCTCGCGGTGGTGGACCAGGCCGGCGCGCGTGGCCTCCGCGTGGCGCAGCGCTCGCCCCGCGTCTGTGTCGGCCTCGGCCAGTGCCGCGGGGCCGACGGGGGCGCTCGCCCCGAGCGTCCAGCCCGGCTGGGCGGTGACCGGCCGGTCGGTGAGCACACGGACCGTCGCGCCGTCCGTCTCCGCCAGGGCGCTGCCGAGCGCCGCCGCCAGCGCGGACGGGGCGAAGGGCGTGTCACCGCCGTGCGCGTGCACCACCGTCCAGGGCCCGGGGCCGAGCAGCGGAGCCGCCTCGGCGGGCGTGGCGCCCAGCAGCAGCCGTACGAGGGCCGCCGAGCGCCCGGCCTCCGCCGCGCCCTGGTGCGGCGCCGTGAGCAGCGACAGCAGGACGACGGCCATGCCCGTGACGGTGTGGTCCCCGGCCTCCCGGCCTCCGGCGGCGACACCGAGGACCAGGCCCTGGCCGCCGCCCAGCGCGTACGCGGCCAGACGCGCGCCGCCGACGGTGTCGGTGGCGGAGGCCGGCGGGGACGCGGCGCCCGGTGGATTGACCACACGGGCCAGCCGGGCCAGCGCCGTACGCGATCCCGGCGCCGGGTCGCGCCCCGTGGCGTGCAACTCCGCGCCGTCCGGGGCGAACAGCACCGCGCGCCCGCCGAGCCGCACCGCGAGCTGCCGCAGCACCGCGGGGACCGGATCCGGCCGGGCCGCCGCCGCGGCCAGGCCCTGCTGGGCCTCGGTGACCCGGCGCAGCTCCCGGTGGCGGGCCTCCGCCATCAGCCGCCACACCCCGCGCGCCACGGTGGTGAACGGGGTGCGCCGGGGGATCTCCAGCAGCGGCAGCCCGTGCCGGCCGCACGCCTCGGCCAGGCTGTCCGGCACCGTGTCGTACACCGGCGCGACCCCGAAGCCGAGTGCCGCCGCACCCGCCTCCACGACCCTCTTCACATAGGTCTCGGCGTGCGCGTCCGTCAGCTGGACGCCCGCCGTCAGCAGCAGCTCACCCCCGAGCAGATACGGGTAGGGGTCGGCCATCTCCGAGGTGTGCACCCAGTGGACGGCCACCCGCTCGGTCCGGGTGTCCGGCAGGCCCGCGATCAGCCGCAGGCCGAGCGAGCCGTCCGCGAGCAGCGCGGCCAGCGAGACCGGCGGGGTGGGAGGCGGAGCGGAGGGTTCCGGCATGGACGGTCCATCCATCGGCGGCGGAAAGAATGGATGAAACGTACACTTCAGCGTTCCATTCCGGCCACCTACCGTCGACTCGCACAAGGCCCGACACGGACCGGACCCCCCGGTTCCCCCCGGAGTCGATCAGGAGGAAGCCCCATGGCTGTGGACTACGCGGTGATCGTCGTCTATCTCGCCGGCATGCTCGCCATGGGCTGGTGGGGCATGCGCCGTGCCAGGTCCAAGGCCGAGTTCCTGGTGGCGGGCCGCCGGCTCGGCCCCGGGATGTACTCCGGCACGATGGCCGCCATCGTCCTCGGCGGCGCGTCGACCATCGGCGGCGTCGGCCTCGGCTACCAGTACGGTCTCTCCGGCGCCTGGATGGTCTTCACCATCGGCCTCGGACTGCTGGCCCTGTCGGTGTTCTTCTCCGCACGCATCGCGCGGCTGAAGGTCTACACCGTCTCCGAGATGCTCGACCTCCGGTACGGAGGACGCGCCGGCATCATCTCCGGACTGGTGATGTGGGGCTACACCCTGATGCTCGCGGTCACCTCGACCATCGCGTACGCCACGATCTTCGACGTCCTGTTCGACATGCACCGCACCGTCGCGATCGTCCTGGGCGGCGCGATCGTCGTCGCGTACTCGACCCTCGGCGGCATGTGGTCGATCACGCTCACCGACATGGTGCAGTTCGTCGTCAAGACGATCGGCGTACTGCTGCTCCTGCTGCCCATCGCCGTCGTCAAGGCGGGCGGGTTCGGCGAGATGAAGGCGCGGCTTCCCACGGAGTACTTCGACCCCCTGGGCATCGGCGGCGAGACGATCTTCACCTATGTGCTGATCTACACCTTCGGCATGCTGATCGGGCAGGACATCTGGCAGCGGGTGTTCACCGCGCGCGGCGACTCCACCGCCCGCTGGGGCGGCACCGTCGCCGGTACCTACTGCCTGGTCTACGCGATCGCCGGAGCCGTCATCGGCACCGCCGCCAAGGTCCTCTACCCCAAGCTGCCGAGCGCCGACGACGCGTTCGCCACCATCGTCAAGGACGAACTCCCGCCCGGCGTGCGGGGACTGGTGCTGGCCGCCGCCCTCGCCGCCGTCATGTCGACGTCCTCCGGCGCGCTCATCGCCTGCGCCACCGTCGCCAACAACGACATCTGGGCGCGGCTGCGGGAGCTGTTCGGGCAGCGGGCCGGCCGGCCCGAGGTGGCGGGGGAGCGGGACGAGGTACGGGACAACCGCGCCTTCATCCTGGTCATGGGCATCGCCGTCATCTGCATCGCCATCGCCCTCAACGACGTCGTCGGGGCGCTGACCGTCGCCTACAACCTGCTCGTCGGCGGCCTGCTGGTGCCCATCCTCGGCGGCCTCCTGTGGAAGCGCGGCACCGTGCAGGGCGCGCTCGCCGCGATGGTCGTCGGCGGGATCACCGTCATCTCCCTCATGGCGGCGTACGGCATCCTGGCCAACGAACCCATCTACTACGGACTGCTCGCCTCGCTCGCCGTGTACCTCGTCGTCAGCCTCCTCACGAAGCCGACGGACCCGGACGTGCTGGCCGCGTGGCGCCGCCGTCTCGCGGGCGAGGGACCGGGCGGCGCCGAGCCCGGACGGGACGGCGCCCGCGAGCCCTCCGTCCCCGCCACGAGCACGGGCTGACCAACGGCGCGGCACGGCCGCACTGCAACCGGCACGGCCGGGCAGGACCCGGGCACGAGCCGAGCCCCGCCCACCTGCGGCGCCCCCTGTCGGCGCTGTCGGTGGCGCGGGGCATCCTGGACACGTACACGCACCACGAAAGGGCGCCACGAGCATGAGCAGCGCAACAGGACCCGACACCCCCGGCGCCACGGCGGCCGAGAGCCGGGAAGACGGCCCGCGCGGGCCCGTCGACTCCTCCCGCGTGCCCCGGTTCGCGGGGCCCGCCACCTTCGCCCGGCTGCCCAGGCTGGACGAGGTCGGGACCACCGACGTCGCCGTCGTCGGCGTCCCGTTCGACAGCGGCGTGTCCTACCGGCCCGGCGCCCGCTTCGGCGGCAACGCCATCCGCGAGGCGTCCCGCCTGCTGCGCCCGTACAACCCCGCCCAGGAGGCGTCGCCGTTCGCACTCGCGCAGGTCGCCGACGCCGGTGACATCGCCGCCAACCCGTTCAACATCAACGAGGCCGTCGACACGATCGAGGCCGCGGCCGACGGCCTGCTCTCCACCGGGGCGCGCCTGATGACCCTCGGCGGCGACCACACGATCGCGCTGCCCCTGCTGCGCTCGGTCGCCAGGAAGCACGGCCCCGTCGCGCTGCTCCACTTCGACGCGCACCTGGACACCTGGGACACCTACTTCGGCGCCGAGTACACCCACGGCACCCCGTTCCGCCGCGCCGTCGAGGAAGGCGTCCTCGACACCGAGGCCCTCTCCCACGTCGGCACCCGCGGGCCGCTGTACGGAAAGAAGGACCTGGACGACGACCACCGCATGGGCTTCGGCATCGTCACCTCCGCCGACGTCATGCGGCGGGGCGTCGACGAGGTCGCCGACCGGCTCCGGCAGCGCATCGGGGACCGCCCGCTGTACATCTCCATCGACATCGACGTGCTCGACCCGGCCCACGCGCCCGGCACCGGCACGCCGGAGGCCGGCGGGCTCACCTCCCGCGAACTCCTCGAAATCCTCCGGGGGCTGGCCTCCTGCCACCTCGTCTCGGCCGACGTGGTCGAGGTCGCCCCGGCGTACGACCACGCGGAGATCACGTCCGTCGCCGCCTCCCACACGGCGTACGAACTGACCACGATCATGTCCCGCCAGATCGCGGAGGACCGCGCGAAGTGACACACGACCACCACCACGAGGTCCCCCGCTACACCCCCGAGCAGACCGCACGGGCCCTGAACCCGCCCGCCGGGCGCAACGGCGGCGACCTCGTGATCGAGACCCTGCACGGCCTCGGCGCCACCACCGTCTTCGGCCTGCCCGGCCAGCACGCCCTGGGCATGTTCGACGCCCTGCGCCGCTCCGGCCTCGACTACGTCGGCCTGCGCGTCGAGAACAACGCCGGATTCGCCGCCGACGCCTACGGCCGTGTCACCGGCGAGGCCGCGCCCCTGCTGCTGTCCACCGGACCGGGCGCCCTGACCTCGCTCGCCGCCCTCCAGGAGGCCGCGGCGGCGTCCTCACCCGTACTCGCGATCTCCAGCCAGATCCCCTCGGCGGGCCTCGGCGGCGGCAGACACGGCTACCTCCACGAACTGCGCGACCAGCAGGCGTCGTTCCGCGACGTCGTCAAGTCCGTCCACGTCGTCCGGGCGCCCTCCCAGATCCCGTCCGCGATCGCCGCGGCCTGGGAGTCCGCGCTCACCGCACCGCACGGACCCGTCTGGGTCGAGATCCCGCAGGACGTCCTCCTGAAAGAGACGACACTGCCGCTCGTGACCGCCGTCGACGCCACCCCGCGCGAACTGCCGCCGCGCCCGGAGCTGATCGCCGTGGCGGCCCACGCCCTGTCCCACGCGGAGCGCCCCGTGATCATCGCGGGCGGCGGGGTCGTACGGGCGGACGCCGCCGGGAAGCTGCGGGCCGTCGCCGAGAAGCTGGCCGCCCCCGTCGTCACCACCTTCGGCGGAAAGGGCGCCTTCCCCTGGGAACATCCGCTGTCGCTCCAGTCCTGGCTGGAGGACCGGCACACCACCGACTTCCTGGAGGACGCCGACGTGGTGCTGGTCGTCGGCTCCGGCCTCGGGGAGTTGTCGTCGAACTACTACACCTTCCGCCCGCGCGGCCGGGTGATCCAGATCGAGGCCGACCTCGGCAAGCTGGAGTCCAACCTCCCGGCCCTCGGCATCCACGCCGACGCGCGGGAGGCCCTGTCGGCGCTCCTGGAGTCGGTGACGGCACGCACCGGCCCGGCGGCCGGCGAGTCCGCGCGGGACGCCGTCCGTACGGTGCTGGCGAAGGTACGGAGCCGGATCGACGCCCAGGACCTGGCCCTGGAACAGCGGGTGCTCGCCTCCGTACGAGAGGCGCTGCCCGCCACCTCCCCGAGCTTCTGGGACATGACGATCCTCGCCTACTGGGCCTGGTCCGCCTGGCCCGGCCCGATGCACTCCGGCCAGGGCGCAGGCGGTCTCGGCTACGGCTTCCCGGCGGCCCTGGGCGCGGCGGCGGCCGACGTCGGCAGGCCCGTCCTCGCGGTCTCCGGCGACGGCGGCGCCATGTACTCGATCGCCGAGCTGGCCACGGCCCGGCAGTACGACCTTCCCGTCACCTGGCTGATCGTCGACGACGGCGGCTACGGCATCCTGCGCGAGTACATGACCGACGCCTTCGGCGAGACCACCGGCACCGAGCTGGCCCGCCCCGACTTCGTCGCACTGGCCGAATCCTTCGGGGTGCCCGCGGTCCGTACGACCCCCGAGGCGCTGCGGGACGACCTCGCGAAGGCGCTGGCGGCCCCCGGCCCGTCCGTGGTGGTCCTCCCGGCCCTCCTGAAGCTGTTCGCCCCGACCCACCTGCCCACACCGTAGCCACCCGCCGGGCGCTGCCCTCACCGGCCGGACCGCGCGGCCCCCGGCGCCCCCGGACCGGACCCGGTCATCAGTCCTAGGTCCTCCGGCGGGCGCATGGGACCAGCGACGGGTATTTGTTGCGGTGGGATGAAATCCGCACGTGGCCGCGTTGATGTCATCCGGCAGGTGGCCCACGGGGGACGCCCGCGTACCGAACGAGCGGCAGGGCAACGGGAGGCGGCAACAGTGGCGGCGCAGCGGACAGAACCGGAGCGTGCGAAGCCCGGTGAGAGCACGGCGGACGAGCCCCGGACGGCGGGCTGGGCCCGCCGTCTCACCGGCTACGCCTGGCGCTACCGGCGCAACGTGATCCTCGCCCTCGGCTCCTCCCTCGCCGGCATGGCCGTCATGGCCCTCGTCCCGTTGATCACCAAAGTCGTCATCGACGACGTCATCGGCACCGGCACCCGGTCCATCGCCGTCTGGACCACCCTCCTGATAGCGGCGGCCCTCGTCATCTACGCCATGACATACATCCGCCGCTACTACGGAGGACGCCTCGCCCTGGACGTCCAGCACGACCTCCGTACGGAGATGTACGACACCATCGCCCGGCTCGACGGCCGCCGCCAGGACGAGCTGTCCACCGGACAGGTCATCGGCCGCGCCACCAGCGACCTCCAGCTCATCCAGGGCCTGCTCTTCATGCTGCCGATGACCATCGGCAACGTCCTGCTCTTCATCATCTCCCTCGTGATCATGGCGTGGCTCTCGCTGCCCCTGACCCTCGTCGCCCTCGCCGTCGCACCCGCCCTCTGGTACATCGCCCGCCGCAGCCGCACCCGGCTGCACCCCGCCACCTGGTACGCGCAGTCGCAGGCCGCGACCGTCGCGGGAGTGGTCGACGGATCCGTCTCCGGCGTACGCGTCGTCAAGGGCTTCGGCCAGGAGGACCAGGAGACCGGCAAACTGCGCGCCGCGGGACGCAAGCTCTTCGCCGGACGGCTGCGCACCATCAAGCTCAACTCGCGCTACACACCCGCCCTCCAGGCCGTCCCGGCCCTCGGACAGGTCGCGATGCTCGCGCTCGGCGGCTGGCTCGCCACCCGCGGCCAGATCACCCTCGGCACGTTCGTCGCCTTCTCCACCTACCTGGCGCAGCTCGTCGGCCCCGTCCGCATGCTGGCCATGGTCCTGACCGTCGGCCAGCAGGCACGCGCCGGCGTCGAGCGGGTCCTCGAACTCATCGACACCGAACCGTCCATCGAGGACGGCACCAAGGACCTGCCCGCCGACGCCGAGGCGTCCGTCGAGTTCGACGACGTGACGTTCTCGTACGCGGACGGCCGCACCGTCCTCGACGGCTTCTCCCTGGAGATCCGCCCCGGCGAGACCGTCGCCGTCGTCGGCTCCTCCGGCAGCGGCAAATCCACCGTCTCGCTGCTCCTGCCGCGCTTCTACGACGTCACCCACGGCGCCGTCCTCGTCGGCGGCCACGACGTACGCGAACTGACCCTCGACTCCCTGCGCGCCGCCATCGGGCTCGTACCGGAGGACAGCTTCCTCTTCTCCGACACCGTCCGCGCCAACATCGCCTACGGCAAGCCCGACGCCACCGACGAGGAGATCGAACGCGCCGTCCGCGCCGCCCAGGCCGACCGCTTCATCGCCGAACTGCCCGCCGGTTACGACACCACCGTCGGCGAACAGGGCCTGACCCTCTCCGGCGGCCAGCGCCAGCGCATCGCCCTGGCCCGCGCCATCCTCACCGACCCGCGACTGCTGCTCCTGGACGACGCCACCTCCGCCGTCGACGCCCGCGTCGAGCACGAGATCCACGAGGCGCTGCGCTCGGTCATGGCCGGGCGTACGACGCTGCTCATCGCCCACCGCCGCTCCACCCTCGGCCTCGCCGACCGGATCGCCGTACTCGACGACGGGCGCCTCGCCGACATCGGCACCCACGAGGAACTCCAGGAACGCTCCGCCCTCTACCGCCGCCTGCTCACCGACCCCGACGAACTCGGCGGCGTGTCCCCGGGCCACATCCCGGCGGTCGTCGCCTCCACGGCCGCCGAGGACGACCGCACCGTCCAGCAGGAGATGGACGCTGAGTTCGACGCCGAACGCGGCATCACGCCCGCCCTCTGGGTACGTGAGGAGGCCCCCGCCGAGGAATCGGCGGCGCCCGGCGCCACCCCCGAACTCCTCGCCCAGGTCGAGGCGTTGCCGCCCGCCGACGACGTCCCGTCGATCGACGAGGCCCGCGCCGTCGGCTCCGAGTCGTCGTACGGGCTGCGCAGGCTGCTGCGCGGCTTCGGAGCGCCGCTGGCGGTCAGCCTCGCCCTCGTCGCCGTCGACGCCGGCATGGGCCTGCTGCTGCCCGTCCTCATCCGGCACGGCATCGACGAGGGCGTGGAACAGCTCGCGCTCGGCGCCGTGTGGGCCGCGTCCCTGCTCGGCCTGGTCGTGGTGCTCGTCCAGTGGACGGCCCAGATCGGCGAGACACGGATGACCGGCCGGACCGGCGAACGGGTGCTGTACTCGCTGCGCCTGAAGATCTTCGCCCAGCTCCAGCGGCTCGGACTCGACTACTACGAGCGCGAGTTGACCGGCCGGATCATGACCCGTATGACGACGGACGTGGACGCGCTGTCCACCTTCCTCCAGACCGGACTCGTCACGGCCTTCGTCTCCGTCGTCACCTTCTTCGGCATCCTCGTCGTCCTGCTCGTCATCGACGTGGAGCTGGCGCTGGTCGTCTTCGCGACCCTGCCCGTGCTGATCGTCGGCACCGTCTTCTTCCGGCGCAAGAGCGTCAAGGCGTACGAGCTGGCGCGCGAGCGGATCAGCGTCGTCAACGCCGACCTCCAGGAGTCGGTGTCCGGGCTCCGTATCGTGCAGGCGTTCGGCCGTGAGAAGGACGGCGCGCGGCGGTTCGCCGAGCGCAGCGACCACTACCGGCAGGCGCGGGTGCGCGGCCAGTGGCTGATCTCCGTGTACTTCCCCTTCGTCCAGCTGCTGTCATCGGTGGCCGCGGCGGCCGTCCTGATCGTCGGCGCCGGCCGGGTGGAGGCCGGGACACTGACGACCGGCGCGCTCGTCGCCTACCTCCTGTACATCGAGCTGTTCTTCGCGCCGGTGCAGCAGCTGTCACAGGTCTTCGACGGCTACCAGCAGGCCACCGTCTCGCTCGGACGCATCCAGGAGCTGCTGCGCGAACCGACGTCCACGGCGGAGGCGGCCGAACCGCTCGGCGTGCCGTCGCTGCGCGGCGAGATCGCCTTCGAGGACGTGCACTTCGCCTACGGGAACCCGGAAGCCGGACTGGCCGAGGGCGGCGGCGCGGGCGACCCGGACGAAGCCGTCGTCCTGGCGAAGGCCCCGGTCCAGGAGGAGACCGCCCTCATGGGCGTCAACCTCCGTATCCCCGCCGGTCAGACGGTCGCCTTCGTCGGTGAGACGGGCGCGGGCAAGTCGACGCTCGTCAAGCTCGTCGCCCGCTTCTACGACCCGACGTCCGGCCGTGTCACGGCGGACGGCACCGACCTGCGCGACCTGGACATGACCGCGTACCGGCACCGGCTCGGTGTCGTACCGCAGGAGGCGTACCTCTTCGCCGGCACCGTGCGCGACGCCATCGCCTACGGGCGGCCGGGCGCGACCGACGCGGAGGTGGAGTCGGCGGCCCGCGCGGTCGGCGCGCACGAGATGATCGCCACGCTGGACGGCGGCTATCTGCACGAGGTCGCCGAGCGGGGCCGGAACCTCTCGGCCGGACAGCGGCAGCTGATCGCCCTGGCCCGCGCGGAACTGGTCGACCCGGACGTCCTGCTCCTGGACGAGGCGACCGCGGCGCTCGACCTCGCCTCCGAAGCCCTGGTCAACCAGGCGACGGACCGGCTGTCTGGCCGGCGGACGACGCTGGTGGTCGCGCACCGGCTGACGACGGCCGCACGCGCGGACCGGGTGGTCGTGCTGGACCACGGCCGGGTCGTGGAGGACGGTACGCACGGGGAGTTGCTGACGCTCGGCGGCTCGTACGCGCGGCTGTGGAGCAGCTTCATCGGCGAGCCGGATCCGGGGGCGGGCCCCCGGACCGGACCGGGGTCGGAGCCCGAGGAGGAGCGGGCCACTGTCGCGGGGGCGTGAGGACGAGGGCGGGGCGTCACCACCGGAGGGTGGGGCCCCGCAGGGACGTTCTCCGTACGGAGGCAGCCGGCGGGCAGGGGGGTGTGGTCACCGGCAGGGGAGGGGACCGGCCGGCCGGTGCTGGGGGCACCGCGCGGCAGGACCGCTCCTCCCCTGCCGGGTGGTGAGGGGCGGCCGGCATCCGGTCGGCCGGGCGTCGGCGAGCCCGTTCCCCGACCGGATGTCGTCGGGCACCTTGAATGCGGGGCAGGGGAACGGCAATTGGCCGTGATTCGGCAGCCGCCCGAATGACATGAGCCGCTGATGACGCGTCAGGGATTCACCGGGACTGCCTTCGCGGTGCTTCATGAATACCGCGTCGCCTGTGCCGTTCACAGCGGGCCGATTGTCGTTCCGGCCCGGACAGGAGAAGACCTTCGAGGCGTCCGGTGAACTCAATTCGAGCTGGATGAGGAGCTGTGCGGCCGTCTTTTCCTTGTGACCGCCGACAGCCGGCGCGCAAGGGCTGTCCCGCCGATATTGATCCTTTTCGCCTGCCACATGCGTTTTCTATCGCGAGGGGCGGGCGGTGGACAACGAAATTGACCGCCATCGGCCACCCCGGTCGGGGCAGGGCGGGACGGGTGACGTGCCCGATCGCGGAGCCGGTCCCGTGAGGGGCGGCGTACGGGCCGCACGAGGGCCGGGTGCCGTACGGGTACGGGGCGCCGTCGTACGGTCGTTCCAGGGGGTCGTACGGGCGCCGTGGGACGCGTGGTCGGTGCGACTCGGGCGCGGGCCCGGCGCGGTCCCGGCCCGGGGGCCGGCGTGGGCGTCGACGCACCCCCGGCGGGGCGGCAGAACGCCGTGACCTGTATTTCGTCGGACCGCCCACGCGGGCCGAGCAGGGAAAACCCTACCCGCGTGGGAGGTCGTTCGAGGTTCGGGCCGGGGAACGGCGGCCGGTGACGATTCCTCCGCTAACCGTCACGCGACGCCGCCGTTCGTGGTGCCGAACCGTCCGAACCGGCATTACGTAATTTCGTCGCCCGCGTGTGTGGGGTGGTGCCTCGTGGTGCTGTCACGCGTGGTGCTTATCGCGCTTGCCGTGCTTGTGCTGCTTTTCTCGACTGCTGCGCGGGCGATTGTTCTTCCGATGGGACGGGTCAGACGATTCTCCGCCGAACGGCCCACACGACCGCTTCGATCGGCGTTTCGACGTCGACTCGTTCACATATGGTCCGCAGTTTACGGCGCAGTGTGCGGTCACTCATTCCCATCCGGCGAGCGACCTGCGCCATTGTGCAGCCCTGCGATACCAGTTGAAGGATTCTCAAGTGATCATTTTCCAGTCCGAGGTGGGGGGCTCTGAGGACACTTCGTGGATTCACCTGTATCAACCTCACGGTCGTCCGGCGGTGAGGCGCCGGATTCCGAGATGCTCGACGGCCTGAAACAACAAGCTCGTTCACAGTGCTGCCGCCGGAAGAGCTGCTTTATCCGGTCCGGTCGAGCGCGGTCCGGGACGTACGGATTTTCGGTCTATGCGTCAGTCAATTACGGCCCCCGTTTCACTCGTCGGATCGGAGTGGTCATCCGATCCTTGTGCCGGTCACGCGAGAGTCTCCTCCCCCGTGGTCGAGTCGGGCGAGGTGTCGGCCGCCCGCGGCCATGACACCTCTCCACCTCGCCTCCACTTCGTATGTTCAAACGGTCCGGTGGGGGAGGTGAACAGGGTGGGATGTGATCGCCCTGTGCTGTCGACTCGTCACAGGTCGGTCCGGGGGGTGCCCGTACGGTCTCCCAGCTTCACTTTTGCGCCCCGGAGCGGGGCGTTCGAGGGTGGCGCGACACGCCCGGAAGATGTGATGTAGATCACAACATCCTTTGAGGGTTGTCGTGAGTCACTCCGGTGTCGTGATGTCCGTAAGGTCGCTAACGGGTACCCGGGTGGGGTGTGTGTCGAAGGTTTCGGTGTGATCGTCCGTCAGTTCGCCGGGGTCGGCCAGAAGGGCCCCCGCGACCACCGTCGCGGGGGCCGGCTCCACGCCCCGAACGCCCAGTTCCATGAGTGGAGAAGTGCTGCCGAACCGACCAATTGAGGCCGTCCCGGGCGGGGTTGATAAATGGCCGAATGGCTCAATGGAACGTGTTCGTGGCGTGAGTCCGATGATGGCATTCCGGACATGGCAAGGCGCCGCGCCGGTTACGTCGGGAAAGGCCATGTCCTGGTTGTGTTGGCCGTGTTAAGCGTTGGTGGAGGCGTTCGAGTCCCCTTCGGGGAGGGTGCGGAATTCCGGTCACGAAGGCTCTGCGGCCGGTTCCGCTTTCGAGTCCTGACCGCTCTCCACTCTCCCTTCACGTATCCTTCGTGCCCCCTCCGTGTCCCTCTCTCCCCGAAGTCCCCGCCGGGCCGCTCGTCCTGCCGCGCCGACCTGCCTCCCCGACCCGCCTGCCGCACCGACCAGTTCGCCCTACCGGTGCGGTTCGTACCGGCTGTCCGTACCGGCTGTCCGTACCGGCTGTCCGCGGCGGCCCTGTCCGCGGCGACTCGGCCGAGGTGGGCGCCGCGGGCGGGGGCCGCACCGCACCCGAGGTGTCATCCGGGTGCGACGCCTCGTGGGGGCTGGCGGCGCGGGCACATCCCCGGCTAGGTTCGCGGGCGTCTGTCATGAACACAGGGAGTGTGAATGCGCAAGGCGCTGAGATGGCTGCTGTCGCTCGTGCTGCTCGTCGGCACGCTGGGCACGGCCGGCGCGGCAACGGCCGCCGAGGGGAACGCGGGATCCGCGGCCCCCGACATCAAGGACCAGATCCTCGCCATCCCGGGGATGAGCCTGATCGAGGAGAAGCCGTACCCCGGTTACCGATACTTCGTCCTCAACTACACCCAGCCCGTCGACCACCGAAGGCCGTCGAAGGGCACCTTCAAGCAGCGCCTCACGCTGCTGCACAAGGACACCAGCCGCCCCACCGTGTTCTTCACGAGCGGGTACGGGGTGTCCACCAACCCGAGCCGCAGTGAGCCGACACGGATCATCGACGGCAACCAGGTCTCGCTCGAATACCGCTTCTTCACGCCGTCCCGGCCCGAGCCGGCCGACTGGTCCAAGCTCGACTACGAGCAGGCCGCGGCCGACCAGCACCGGATCTTCGGCGCGCTGAAGAAGATCTACCCGCAGAAGTGGCTCGCCACCGGTGGTTCGAAGGGCGGCATGACCGCCACGTACTACGAGCGCTTCCACCCCCGGGACATGGACGGCGTCGTCGCCTACGTCGCACCCAACGACGTGGTCAACAAGGAGGATTCCGCCTACGACCGCTTCTTCGAGAAGGTCGGCACCGCGGAGTGCCGCGCCAAGCTCAACGCCGTGCAGCGCGAGGCGCTGATCAGGCGCGCGCCGCTGCAGAAGATGTACAAGGCGTGGGCCGAGGCCGAAGGCGCGACGTTCAGCACCGTCGGGACGCTCGACAAGGCGTACGAGGCCGTGGTGCTCGACTTCGTCTGGGCCTTCTGGCAGTACAGCCTGGAAGCCGACTGCGCCGACATCCCGCCGGCCACCGCGTCGGACGAGGAGATCTACAACATCATCGACGCGATCTCCGGCTTCTCCTTCTACACCGACCAGGGCCTCGCCCCGTACACGCCGTACTACTACCAGGCCGGCACCGAACTCGGCTCGCCCGCGATCAAGCTGCCCCACCTGGGCAACCTGAGCCGCTACGGCTACCAGCCGCCGCGGAACTTCGTCCCCCGCGAGATCCCCATGAAGTTCCGGCCGTGGGAGATGGCGTCCGTCGACAACTGGGTCCGCCGCAACGCGAACCAGATGATGTTCGTCTACGGCGAGAACGACCCGTGGGGCGCCGAGCGCTTCCGCCCGGGTCGCGGCACTCACGACACCCACGTGTACACCGCGCCGGGCGCCAACCACGGTGCCAACGTCGCCGGTCTCGTGGCCGACGAGCAGGCCGAGGCCACGGCCAGGATCCTCGACTGGGCGGGCGTCGCACCGGCGACCGTGCAGCAGGACGCCGCCAAGGCGAAGCCGCTGGCCGCGTACGACGCGAAGCTCGACAAGCAGAACATGGAGCGGATGCCGACGCTGCGTCCGTAACCCGCGAGCACGGAACCGCCACCGGCGCATACAAAGGGGGGCGCACCGGTGGCGGTGTGCTGCCCGGACGCAGGCGGCCTGGAGAGGGGAGTCAGCGATCGTAGCCGGTGATTACGAGAGCCGACACCGCGCTGCGGAGAGTCGACGGGAGCACTATGAGCTAGGACGGGCGGACGCGGCGGGAAGTTCCAAGGAAGCGAAGATTCCGCCTATTTCATCGAAAAGGCGGGGTAAGCCGGAAGAGGGCGCGCGGACCCCCTGCGCCTTCGGCAGGTTCCGCCTGAGGGCTGTCCCGTGATCCCCGCCCCGGCCACCGGTCCGCTCCGTGCCTTCGCCTGCCGTCGGTCAGTGCCCCCGCGCCGACAGTGATTCCAGATACTCACGGCCGGGGACCAGCAGGCCGGGGAGGTCCCGCGCGTCCGGGTACCAGCGCTTCTCGTACTCCCAGCAGAGCCACCCGTCGTCCCCGTCCCCGGCGAACAGGCCGACGCACTCGCCCAGCGGCAGGACTCCCGCCCCCAGCGCCACCGGCGTGGTGTCCTGCGCCGAGGCGATGTCCTTGACCTGTACGTAGCCGAGGTGGGGCGACAGCGACGCATGGCTGGTGACCGGACGTTCCCCGCCGAGCCAGGTGTGCATCACGTCCCAGATCGCCCCCACCTGCGGGTGGCCGACAAGGCCGAGAACGCGGATCGCGTCGGCGCCCGTGCGGTGGGAGTCGTGCGTCTCCAGCAGGATCCGCACCCCCGACTCCGCGGCGAGGGGCGCCGCCGAGGCCAGCCGGCGGGCGGCCGTCGCGTCGGCCGCCTCCGGGTCCTGTTCACCGCCGCCCGGGAAGACCCGCACGTACGCCGCGCCCAGGTCCCGCGCCAGCCGGATCAGTTCCTCCAGCTCCTGACCCGACTGCTCCTCGTCGCCGTCTTCCGCGGCGACCCGCACATAGCCCGCGACCGCCAGGATCTCAACCCCGTGACGCTTGAACTCGTCGACCACGGCGGCCCGTTCCCGCGCGCCGATGCCGGGGTGCACCGGCTCCTCGGGGTGGGCGCGCAACTCCACACCTTGGTAACCGGCCTCCTTGGCGAGGGCGGCGACCTCGGGAACGGGGAGGCCGGGGACACCGAGGGTCGAGAAGGCGAATTTCACTCCGTGTTTCCTTTCACGAGGCTGAGTCCGCGACGGACTCGTCGGTGAGCGGGAGCCGCCAGTCCTGGCCGACCAGGTCCGCTCCGTAGGAATGGTGCGGCTTCTCGGCGACCAGCGTGAATCCCGCCCGCACGTACAGCTTCCGGGCCGCGGTCAGCAGGTCGTTGGTCCACAACACCACCTCCCGATACCCCGCATCGCGGGCGAAACCCACAACCGCCCCGACCATTCGCTCACCCAGGCCGTGCCCGCGCGCCCCGGGCTCGACCAGGAGCAGGCGCAAGCGCGCGGCGTGCGGCGCCTCGTCGTCCCGCACACACATCACCGAGCCCACCGGCCTGCCGTCCAGCTCGGCTATCCACACCCGCTCCCGCCGCTCGTCGTGGCCGGCGGCGAAGTCGGCGACGATCCTGGCGACGAGGCCCTCGAAGGTGGCGTCCCACCCGTACTCCGCCGCGTACACCGCGCCGTGCCGTTGCACGATCCACCCCAGGTCGCCCGGGACCGGATCCCGCAGCACCGGTCCCTCGCGGCGGGCGGATGCCCGGCGGCCGTCCCCGGGCGCCGCACCCGCGCTCAATATCTCCCGGGCCGTCCGCAACGCCTCCACGAGGCGCGGGCGTTCGTCGGGCTCGACCCGGTCCAGCAGGGTGCCGACCGCTTCACGCGCCCGCTCGTCGAGGAGTGCCGCGGTCCCCCGCCCCTGCGGCGTCAGAGTGATCCGCTGCCGCCGGGCGTCCTGCTCCGACGGGGCGCGCTCAAGCAGCCCTTCCCGCTCGAACTTGGTCAGCATTCTGCTCAGATAGCCCGCGTCCAGGGACAGCTCGGCGCGGAGCTCCGCCGCGTCCGTGCGCGGCGCGTGCGCGAGCTCGTACAGCAGCCGTGACTCGGTCAGCGTGTACGGCGTGTAGAGGTGCTTGCCGTAATTCAGCGCGCCGATGAGGTTGGTGTAGAAGCGGTTGAACGCGCGGATCTCTTGAATGGTCATGGCCCCCCGACCCTTCACTCATCCATTTTTTTCCTTGACTGAGTCAACGGTACGTCGGGATCGCCAAGCTCAGCAAGACACTCGTTCGGGTGATCGCCCCGCTGATCGACGCCCGCCTGACCGGCCCCCGCCCGGCTTCAGCTCCGCGGCGGGGCCGTCGACGCCCGCGCCATCAGCTCCGCGGCGATCGTCGCGATCCCGCCCGGCGGCGGGGCCTCCGTCCCCATCGCGAGCCGCCCGGCCCGTGCCCCCGCCTCGTACAGGGGCAGCCGCACCGTCGTCAGGGCCGGCACCGCGTCGACCGAGAACGGCAGGTCGTCGAAGCCCGCGACCGAGATGTCCTCGGGAATGCGCAGCCCCCGGTCACGCACCGCCGCGCAGGCGCCGAGCGCCACGGTGTCGTTCGCGGCCACCACCGCCGTCAGGTCCGGCGCGCGCCGCAGCAGCTCCAGCGTCGCCTCGTAGCCCGAGCGCCGGTCGTAGGGGCCGTGCACCGTCAGCGGGCCCTGGTCCTCGGTCAGTCCCGCGGCGGCCAGTGCCGCCCAGTGGCCCTCCAGGCGGTGCCGGGTCGTGGTCCGCTCCGTCGGCCCCGCGACGTATCCGATCCTGCGGTGCCCCAGCGCCAGCAGGTGCTCGGTCAGCCGGCGCCCGCCACCCCGGTTGTCGAACGCCAGTGACGCGACGACCGCGCTGCTGCCCGGCAGCGGCGGCCGTCCGCACAGCACCACACGCGTTCCCGCGTCGGCGAGTTTGGTCAGTTTGGCCGACATCGCCGCGATGTGGGTGGGGTACTCGAGGGCTCCACCGGTGAGGATCACGGCGGCGGCCCGCTGGCGCTGGAGGAGGGTGAGATAGGTCAGTTCCCGCTCCGGGGAGCCGCCCGTGTTGCAGACGACCGCGAGCTTCTCGCCGCCCGCCCGGCCGGTGCCCTCCTGGCCGCCGATCTCGGTCTGCGCGGCCCCGGCCATGATCCCGAAGAACGGGTCGGCGATGTCGTTCACCAGGATTCCGACCAGGTCGGACGTGGCCGCCGCGAGCGAACTGGCCGGTCCGTTCAGCACGTAGTCCAGCTCGTCCACCGCCCGCAGCACACGCTCCCTGGTGGACGCGGCCACCGGGTAGTTCCCGTTCAGCACACGGGAAACGGTGGCGGGTGACACCCGGGCACGGGCCGCCACATCGGCCAGGGTGACTGTCATCGGCTGTTCCTCCGGAAGGTGGGTGATGCGGCGGATCGGTGCCGGACTCTTGTCCGGTCGCTTTCGGCAGGCTAGCTTCATACCTTATAGAAAGCGCTTGCTACGGCCGTATGGAGGGAACTTCGTGACACGCAGGACAGTGCGGATCGCCATGAACGGCGTCACGGGGCGGATGGGGTACCGGCAACACCTGGTGCGCTCCATCCTCGCGATCCGCGAACAGGGCGGACTGGACCTCGGCGACGGCGAGGTGCTGTGGCCCGAGCCCGTCCTCGTGGGGCGCCGTGAACACGCCCTCAGGGAGGTCGCGGAGCGGCACGGCCTCACGGAGTGGTCCACCGACCTCGACACCGTCCTCGCCGACGACACCGTCGACATCTACTTCGACGCGCAGGTCACCTCCGCGCGGGTCGAAGCCATCAAGAAAGCCGTTGCGGCCGGGAAGCACATCTACACGGAGAAGCCGACGGCGACCGATCTCGAAGGCGCGCTCGACCTGGCCCGCCTCGCCCAGAGCGCCGGCATCAAGCACGGTGTCGTCCAGGACAAGATCTTCCTCCCCGGCCTGCTCAAGCTGAAGCGCCTCATCGACGGCGGCTTCTTCGGCGAGATCCTGTCCGTCCGGGGCGAGTTCGGCTACTGGGTCTTCGAAGGCGACTGGCAGGAGTCGCAGCGCCCCTCCTGGAACTACCGCACCGAGGACGGCGGCGGCATCACCGTCGACATGTTCCCGCACTGGGAGTACGTCCTGCACGAGCTGTTCGGCAGGGTCGACTCCGTCTCGGCGCACATCACCACCCATATCCCGCGCCGCTGGGACGAGCAGGGCAAGCCGTACGCGGCCACCGCCGACGACTCCGCCTACGGGATCTTCGAGCTGGAGGGCGGCATCGTCGCCCAGATCAACTCCTCCTGGGCGGTGCGGGTCAACCGCGACGAACTCGTCGAGTTCCAGGTCGACGGCACCCACGGGTCGGCCGTCGCCGGGCTGCGCCGCTGCCGTGTCCAGCACCGCAGCTCCACCCCCAAGCCCGTCTGGAACCCGGACCTCGCCGCCACCGAGTCCTTCCGCGACCAGTGGCAGGAGATCCCGGACAACACCGAGTTCGACAACGGCTTCAAGGCGCAGTGGGAGCTGTTCCTGCGCCACGTCGCGCTCGGTGAGCCCTACCGCTGGGACCTGCTCGCCGGCGCGCGTGGCGTCCAACTGGCGGAACTCGGGCTCAAGTCCTCGGCGCAGGGACGCCGCTTCGACGTACCGGAGCTCTCACTGTGACCACCCGAACCACACCCCCCACGGCGTCCGGCGCTCCCTCCGCGGGGAAGCCGGGCCGGGGGCTCCGGCTCCCGGACGCGGACGGCGGGCTGCGCACGTACCAGCCGCGCCCGGAACCCGCCGCCTTCGTCACCAAGGGCGCCGACGCCGCCCCGCTCGTCTCCCGTACCGTCTTCTCCGCCGCGCACGTGGTGGCCGACCCGTACGCCGACACCAGCCCCGGAGCGCCGGTCGTCGTCGACTGGGACACCACGCTCGCCTTCCGCCGCCATCTCTGGTCGCACGGCCTCGGGGTCGCGGAGGCCATGGACACCGCCCAGCGCGGCATGGGCCTGGACTGGGCGGGGGCGGCCGAGCTGATCCGCCGTTCGGCGGCGGAGGCACGCTCCACCGGAGGCCGGATCGCGTGCGGAGTGGGCACCGACCAGCTTCCCCCGGGGGCGCACTCTCTTCAGGAGGTGCGGGCGGCGTACGAGGAACAGCTCGCGCTCGTCGAAGAGACGGGCTCCCAGGCCATCCTCATGGCCTCACGCGCGCTCGCCGCGGCTGCCGGGGGGCCGGAGGACTATCTGGCCGTCTACGCCCATCTGCTGCGGCAGGCGGACGAACCCGTGGTGCTGCACTGGCTCGGCCCGATGTTCGACCCGGCGCTGGACGGCTACTGGGGCAGTACGGACCTCGACGCGGCCACCGAGACGTTCCTCCAGGTCATCTCCGAACACCCGGACAAGATCGACGGGATCAAGGTCTCGCTGCTGGACGCGCGTCGCGAGGTCGAGCTGCGCCGACGCCTCCCGCAGGGCGTGCGCTGCTACACCGGCGACGACTTCAACTACCCCGAGCTGATCGCGGGCGACGAACGGGGCTTCAGCCACGCGCTGCTGGGCATCTTCGATCCGCTCGGGCCGGTGGCCGCCGAAGCCGTCCGCGTCCTGGACACGGGTGACGCGAAGGGATTCCGGGAACTGCTCGACCCCACGGTCGAGTTGTCGCGTCATCTCTTCCAGGCGCCCACCCGCTTCTACAAGACGGGTGTGGTGTTCCTGGCCTGGCTGGCCGGCCACCAGGACCACTTCGCCATGGTCGGCGGCCTCCAGTCGGCCCGTTCGCTCCCGCATCTCGCGCGGGCGTACGAACTGGCGGACGGACTAGGTCTGTTCCCGGATCCGGCGGCGGCCGAAGGCCGGATGAAGTCCCTGCTCGGCGTGTACGGAGTGGACCAGTGACGGACGTGAACGAGACGACCGACGTGACCGACGTGACCGAGGCGACCGGAGTCCCGGGCGACCTCAGCCGCTTCAGCATCAACCAGATGACCGTCAAACAGCTCACGCTCCCCGAGCTGACCGAGGCGTGCGTACGGCTCGGCGTCCCTGGTGTGGGGCTCTGGCGCGAGCCGGTGCGGGCGTACGGCACGGAGGCCGCCGCCAAGCTCGTGCACGACGCCGGACTCGCCGTCACCACCCTGTGCCGCGGCGGCTTCCTCACGGCGAGCGATCCCGCGGCACGGGCCGAGGCCCTGGACGACAACCGCGCGGCGATCGACGAGGCGGTGACCCTGGGCACCGACACCCTGGTCCTGGTGTCGGGCGGGCTGCCGCCCGGCAGCCGTGACCTGCACGGGGCGCGTGAGCGGATCGCGGACGCGCTCGTGGTCCTGGCGCCGTACGCCGGTGAGCGCGGCGTACGGCTGGCGATCGAGCCGCTGCACCCGATGTACGCCTCCGACCGCTGCGTCGTCTCCACGCTCGACCAGGCGCTGGATCTCGCGGAGCGCTTTCCCGCCGACCAGGTCGGGGTCGTCGTGGACACGTACCACCTCTGGTGGGACGACCGCGCCCCGGCGGCGATCGCCAGGGCGGGGGACCGGATCCACTCCTTCCAACTGGCGGACTGGACGACGCCGTTGCCCGCCGGGGTACTGAACGGCCGCGGTCTGATCGGCGACGGCGTCATCGACCTGCGGGCATGGCGCGAGCGGGTCGACGCCGCCGGATACGAGGGGCCGATCGAGGTCGAACTCTTCAACGACACCCTGTGGGTGCGGGACGGCGCGGAGCTGCTGGCGGACGTCGCGCAGCGGTATGTGAGGCATGCGCTGTAAGAGAGGCCCGTCTGTCACGACGAAGAAGCGCTCATCGTCTTTCATGCGTAAATAGATATGTCTGTCATCTTCTGTCGTCGTTTCCGACGGCAGGAAAAATAACTGCCCGCAACCGTGCAACCCTTTCGGGGTGACGGTGGTCGTACATGGCATCAAGGCTTCCGGGGAGGGGTCCGGGGGGATCGGGAAGCCTTGTCGGAGGGGGGAGCGCGTGGGGCCCGGTCAGTGGACCGGGCCCCTAAAGCTTTTCCGGCGGTCTCTTCGGAGGAGCCCTCGCCGAGGGGGAGTTGTCCACGGGCACGAGTGCCGAGGGCGAGGTTGTCCACAGGGCGGGCCCGCTGTCGTACCCAGACGGTAGCGTCGGATCATGTCCAACCCGGCCGTGCTCGAAGGCGTTCTTGAGCGGATCACGTACAGCAACGAGGAGAACGGCTACACGGTCGCCCGCGTCGACACCGGCCGTGGCGCCGACCTGCTCACCGTGGTCGGCTCGCTTCTCGGCGCGCAGCCGGGCGAGTCGCTGCGGATGGAGGGCCGTTGGGCCTCCCACCCGCAGTACGGCAAGCAGTTCACGGTGGAGAACTACACGACGGTCCTGCCCGCGACGATCCAGGGCATCCGCCGCTATCTCGGCTCCGGTCTGATCAAGGGCATCGGACCGCGCATCGCCGAGCGGATCGTCGAGCATTTCGGTGTCGACACCCTGGAGATCATCGAGAAGGAGCCCGAGCGCCTCGTCGAGGTCCCCGGCCTCGGACCCAAGCGGACGAAGATGATCGGCGCCGCCTGGGAGGAGCAGAAGGCGATCAAGGAAGTCATGATCTTCCTTCAGGGGGTCGGTGTCTCCACCTCGATCGCCGTCCGCATCTACAAGAAGTACGGCGACGCCTCGATCTCCGTGGTGAAGAACGAGCCCTACCGGCTGGCCGCCGACGTCTGGGGCATCGGCTTCCTCACCGCCGACCGCATCGCCCAGGCCGTCGGTATCCCGCACGACAGTCCGGACCGCGCCAAGGCCGGACTCCAGTACGCGCTCTCCCAGTCGACCGACCAGGGCCACTGCTTCCTGCCGGAGGAGCAGCTCATCTCGGACGCGGTGAAGCTCCTCCAGGTCGACGCCGGTCTGGTGATCGACTGCCTCGCCGAGCTCGCCGCCGAGGAGGAGGGCGTCGTCAGGGAGAAGGTGCCGGGGCCTGACGGGGGCGAGCCGGTCACCGCCGTCTACCTGGTGCCCTTCCACCGCGCCGAGCTGTCGCTCTCCGCCCAGCTGCTGCGGCTGCTGCGCGCGCCGGAGGACCGGATGCCGGCCTTCCAGGACGTGGCCTGGGAGAAGGCCCTGCCCTGGCTCGCGAGCCGTACGGGCGCCGAACTGGCCCCCGAGCAGGAAGCCGCGGTGCGGCTCGCCCTCACCCGTAAGGTCGCCGTCCTGACCGGCGGACCGGGCTGCGGCAAGTCCTTCACGGTCCGCTCGATCGTGGAGCTGGCCAGGGCCAAGAAGGCCAAGGTGGTCCTCGCGGCGCCCACGGGTCGCGCGGCCAAGCGCCTCGCCGAGCTGACCGGCGCCGAGGCGTCCACGGTCCACCGGCTGCTGGAACTCAAACCCGGCGGGGACGCCGCCTATGACAGGGACCGGCCGCTCGACGCCGATCTGGTGGTGGTCGACGAGGCGTCCATGCTGGATCTGCTGCTCGCCAACAAGCTCGTCAAGGCGGTGGCACCCGGTGCGCATCTGCTGCTCGTCGGGGATGTCGACCAGCTGCCGTCGGTCGGGGCGGGCGAGGTGCTGCGGGATCTGCTGGCCGACGACGGGCCCGTGCCACAGGTACGGCTGACCCGTATCTTCCGGCAGGCCCAGCAGTCGGGCGTGGTCACCAACGCCCACCGCATCAACTCCGGTGTCCAGCCCATCACTCAGGGGCTCAGTGACTTCTTCCTCTTCGTGGAGGACGAGACGGAGGAGGCCGGGAAGCTCACGGTGGACGTCGCCGCCCGCCGGATCCCGGCCACCTTCGGGCTCGACCCGCGGCGCGACATCCAGGTACTCGCCCCGATGCACCGTGGCCCGGCCGGCGCGGGCACCCTCAACGGCCTGCTCCAGCAGGCCATCACCCCCGCCCGGCCCGAACTGCCCGAGAAGCGGCTCGGCGGCCGCGTCTTCCGCGTCGGTGACAAGGTCACCCAGATCCGCAACAACTACGACAAGGGGCAGAACGGCGTCTTCAACGGCACGGTCGGGGTCGTCACCTCGCTGAACCTGGACGACCAGAGGCTGACGGTGCGGACCGACGAGGACGAGGAGGTGCCGTACGACTTCGACGAGCTGGACGAGCTGGCCCACGCCTACGCGGTGACGATCCACCGCTCGCAGGGCAGCGAGTACCCGGCCGTGGTCATCCCCGTCACCACCGGCGCCTGGATGATGCTCCAGCGGAACCTGCTGTACACGGCCGTCACCCGAGCCAAGAAGCTCGTCGTCCTGGTCGGCTCCCGGAAGGCGATAGGGCAGGCGGTCCGCACGGTCTCCGCGGGCCGGCGCTGCACCGCGCTCGACCACCGGCTGTCCGGCAGCCTCCGGTCCGGGAACTTCTGAGCCGGCGGACCGGCGGTACCTGACCGGACGGACGGGATCGCGTACCCGCGCTCGTCCGTCTTCGGGCGGATCGTCCTCCCCCAGGGGAGTGTCCGGCGACGGGATTGCCGCCCCGGACTTTCGGAACCGGGGCGAAGGGGGCAGGATGTGAAACTTGGCGGCACTCAGTGCCGCGAATAGGCCCAATGGTCGACCCCGAGTGCACTCTCCTGAGCCAAATGGGGGATGGTAGAGACAGTCAGGGCACCTCGAAGAAGAGGCACTACGTCGGTGAGGGATGACGTGAGCGACAACTCTGTAGTACTGCGGTACGGCGATGGCGAGTACACCTACCCGGTGATCGACAGCACCGTCGGCGACAAGGGCTTCGACATCGGGAAGCTGCGGGCCCAGACCGGCCTGGTGACTCTGGACAGCGGCTACGGCAACACCGCCGCCTACAAATCCGGCATCACCTATCTCGACGGTGAGCAGGGCATCCTCCGCTACCGCGGCTACCCCATCGAGCAGCTGGCCGAGAGCTCGACGTTCCTCGAGGTGGGCTACCTGCTCATCAACGGTGAACTTCCCAAGGTCGACGAGCTGTCGTCCTTCAAGAACGAGATCACCCAGCACACGCTGCTGCACGAGGACGTGAAGCGGTTCTTCGACGGCTTCCCGCGTGACGCGCACCCGATGGCCATGCTGTCCTCCGTGGTCAGCGCGCTGTCGACGTTCTACCAGGACAGTCACAACCCGTTCGACGAGAAGCAGCGTCATCTGTCGACGATCCGGCTGCTGGCCAAGCTGCCGACGATCGCCGCGTACGCGTACAAGAAGTCGATCGGCCACCCCTTCGTGTACCCGCGCAACGACCTCGGGTACGTCGAGAACTTCCTCCGTATGACGTTCTCGGTTCCCGCCCAGGAGTACGAGCTCGACCCGGTGGTCGTCTCGGCCCTCGACAAGCTCCTGATCCTGCACGCGGACCACGAGCAGAACTGTTCGACCTCCACCGTGCGTCTGGTCGGCTCGTCGCAGGCGAACATGTTCGCCTCGATCTCCGCCGGCATCAGCGCCCTGTGGGGCCCGCTGCACGGTGGCGCCAACCAGTCGGTGCTGGAGATGCTCGAAGGCATCCAGGCCAACGGCGGCGACGTCGACTCCTTCATCCGCAAGGTGAAGAACAAGGAGGACGGCGTCCGGCTGATGGGCTTCGGCCACCGCGTCTACAAGAGCTTCGACCCCCGGGCGAAGATCATCAAGGCGGCGGCGCACGATGTCCTCTCGGCGCTCGGCAAGTCCGACGAGCTGCTCGACATCGCCCTGAAGCTGGAGGAGCACGCGCTCTCCGACGACTACTTCGTCTCGCGCAACCTCTACCCGAACGTGGACTTCTACACGGGTCTGATCTACCGGGCCATGGGCTTCCCGACCGAGATGTTCACCGTGCTCTTCGCGATCGGCCGGCTTCCCGGCTGGATCGCCCAGTGGCACGAGATGATCAAGGAGCCCGGCTCCCGCATCGGCCGCCCGCGCCAGATCTACACCGGTGAGGTCCTGCGCGACTTCGTCCCGGTCGAGAGCCGCTGAACCCTCGGCGGAGGGTTCTCGCCGTCCGGTCGGCGGTTGCGCGAGCCGGACGGCCACCCGAGCAACAGAAAGCGCCCCGCTTCCCGATCCCCCCACGGGTCGGTATAGCGGGGCGCTTCCCATATCCCCGGAGCGGATTCCCCCCACGGGATCCGGGCCGGGCGTCTGCGGTTGCCGGCAGAAGCCAGTTTCACGCGGTCTGCCGGGGTACGTACGAACCAGGGGGGCCGCTCAAAGCTCCCCAGTTGCACGTGCCCCGGCCAACGCTTGCCTGAGACATCCCCCAAGACATCTCATGAACGTCCCCCAAGACGTTCTCGGCATCGCCTCTTAGACTCGCGAGCTGCCCGGATGGTTACCCCTAAATCTATGTGATCTAGATCTCTTTGTGAAGGTCCTGTGCCTCATGTGAAGGGAGCCGGACCGTAAATTGTTGGTTACTACGAAAGCGCGTGGCCGGGGTGCCGTGCCGACGCTTCGATCACCCCGCTGAGCAGGGGTGTTGCGTCGGGGGGCGGGCGGAACGGCGGAGGGGCCGTACGCGGTCCGGAGGGTGTCCGGCCGCGTACGGCCCCGTACGGGGGTTGTTCAGACCGGGCCGGCCAGCTCGTAACCCGCCTCGTCGACCGCCGCGCGCACCTCGTCCTCCTTGAGTGGAGCCTCGGAAATCACCGTCACCCGGCCGGTGGCGGCCTCGGCCTTGACCGACGTGACGCCCTGGAGTGCGGAGATCTCGTCGGAGACCGCGCCCTCGCAGTGGCCGCAGGTCATGCCGGTGACCGCGTACACCGCGGTGACGGAGTCCGCCGTGGCCCCGGCGGCGCCGTCGTGGCAGGAGCCGGCGGGCGAGCAGCAGGAACCGGCGGCCCGGGCGGTCTCCGTCTCGGTCTTCGTCTCTGCGGTCATGGCGTTCTCCTCCGGGGGCGGTGTGCGGGGCATGGCGCGCCAGGGGTCGACGGGAACGCCAAGACGCCCTGGGCTCCTCAGCTTATACCCCTAGGGGGTATGAATGCGAGCCGGGCGGAGGTGCTGCGTCCAGGTGTGGCGTCAGGACTCCGCCCCCGTGGTCTCCCGCGGTGGCGGACTCTGCGGGAGCGCGTCCCCCACGACGGGGCACAGATAGCGGAACATGGCGCTCTTCAGCTCCCCGATGTACGCCTCCCGCTCCTCCCCCTCGTGGGACAGGATCAGGTCCATGCCGCCCTTGAACAGCGCGAAGGCGAACTCCGCCGTCCTGGTGCGCTCCGCCCGCGGGGTGTCGGGGAGGTAGCTGCCGAGGATCTCCTCGACCCGGGTGAGCAGGGTCGAGTGCAGGAGGTCGTGCTCCTCCGTCACCTGCCCCGGGATCTCCGACCCGTGCATCAGCACCGCGAACGCCGGGTTCTCGCAGTTGAACGTGATCAGGGGGTCGAGAACGGCGTCCAGCATCTCGGGCAGCGGCAGATTCATGTGGGCGGGGGTGAACGCCTGGCCGTACGTCGTGCGCCAGCGATTGAGCAGTACGTCGCCCAGCTCGACCGCGATGGCTTCCTTGTTGGGGAAGAACTGGTAGAGCGTGCCGGGGGAGACGCCGGCCTCGCGGGCGATGGAGTTGGTGCTCGCCGCCGTGTAGCCGCTGGTGCAGAAGACACGGCCCGCCGCTTCGAGGAGCTGGGCGATACGGCGCTCGCCGCGGGCCTGGCGGCGGCGCGGCTTTCCCGTGACGTCGGCGGGTCCGCCCTTGGTCGCGCCGTCCTGGCTGCCTCGCTCCACGGCTCCGCCTCTCCTCGTTTCAGGCATCTGAATCCCCGAATCCCCAGGATCCCTCGACCGGTTGATCACGGTTGACAAACGCGAGTGGTCGCTCGCATTCTTGGCCAATGCGAGCGATCGCTCGTGTTTTTCATTCCATGGCAGTCGCCGACCCATGTGCTGGGTCACGGTGAAGGGGACACCGCACTATGTCCGAAGTCAACAGGGGGTCGCGAATCGGCGGCTGGACCCGGTTCGTCACGGCGCGCCCACGACTTTCGCTGCTGGTCGCCCTCGTGATCACGGCGCTGGCGGTCGTCGCGGGGAGCGGGGTGGGCGACCGGATGGGCAGCGGTGGCTGGGAGGACCCCGACGCCTCCTCGACCTATGCCACACAGGCCCTGGAGCGTGAGTTCCCCGCCTCCCAGCCGAATCTCCTGCTGCTCGTCGACGCGGGCGGGAAAGGGGTGGACGACCCCGCCGTCGTCGCCGGGGCCGAGCGCCTCACCGAGCGCCTCTCGGCCGAGGACGGCGTCGTGGGTGTGGGGTCCTACTGGCAGACGCGATCGCCCGCGCTGCGCGCCGAGGACGGAGGTGAGGCGCTGATCGCGGCCAGGATCGTGGGGACGGAGAAGCAGGCAGGGGAGACCCTGGAGCGGATAGCGCCCGAATTCCGGGGCGCACAGGGGCCGGTGGAGGTCTCGGTCGGCGGACCCGTCGCGGTACGGCACGAGATGCAGGCCACCATCCAGGAGGACCTGCTGCGGGCCGAGCTGATCGCCCTTCCGGTGACGCTGGTCCTGCTGGTGATGGTCTTCGGCAGTGCCGTCGCCGCCCTGCTGCCCCTGGGGATCGGCATCGTCGCGATCCTCGGCACCAACGCCGTGCTGCGGGGAATCACCGAGATCACGGACGTCTCGGTCTTCGCGCAGAACCTCACCACGGCTCTCGGGCTCGGACTCGCCGTGGACTACGCGCTGTTCATCGTGCGCAGATTCCGGGAGGAGCTGGCCGAGGGCGCGCAGGTGCGGGACGCGGTGGGGACCACGCTCCGCACCGCCGGGCGGACGGTGCTGTTCTCCGCGCTGACGGTGGCCGTGTCGCTCGCGGCCATGATGGTCTTCCCCCATTACTTCCTGCGCTCGTTCGCCTATGCGGGGATAGCGGTCGTGCTGCTCGCCGCCGCTGCCGCGCTGATCCTGCTGCCGGCCGCGCTGACGCTGCTCGGCCACCGGGTCAACTCCCTCGATCTGCGGCGGCTGTTGCGCCGGAAGAGGTCCGCGCCGGGCGACGGGGACGCGGCCCGGCCCCGGCCGGAAGGACAGGCGGACCCGGCGGACCCGGCGGCGGCCGGAGGATGGGGGCGTACGGCGACGCTGGTGATGCGCAGGGCTCCGCTCTTCGCCGTCGCGACGGCCACGGGTCTGGTGCTTCTCGGACTGCCCTTTCTGGGCGTGCAGTTCGGCACGGCGGACCACCGGCAGTTGCCGTCGGGCGCCGAGGCGCGCGTGGTGCAGGAGGACATCGGGAGCGGCTTCCCGGGCAGCCCCGGCGGCGGGCTCGAAGTGCTGGGCGAGGGCGGGGCGACCTCCGCCGAGTACGCGGACTACCGCGACCGGGTGGCCGCTCTGCCGGGCGTGGAGCGGATCGACGGTCCGGTCGTCTCCGGAGACCACGCGTACTTCACCGTGCTGCCGCGCGGTGAGGCGGTGGGCCAGGAGGCCCAGAGGCTCGTCCGTGAGCTCCGGGCCGAGCCCGCCGCCTTCGACACCTCCGTCACCGGTACGGCCGCCGTACTGGTCGATTCGAAGGACGCGATCGCCGACCGTTTGCCCCTGGCCGCGGGCATCATCGCCGTGGTGACGCTGCTGCTGGTCTTCCTGCTCACCGGCAGCGTCCTCGTGCCGATCCAGGCGGTGGTGCTCAACGCACTCAGCCTGACGGCGATGTTCGGGGCGGTCGTCTGGGTGTTCCAGGACGGCAATCTGTCCGGGCTCCTCGGTTTCACCTCGACGGGTGACATAGAGACGACCCTTCCGGTGCTGATGTTCTGCGTCGCCTTCGGACTCTCCATGGACTACGGGGTCTTCCTGATATCCCGGATGAAGGAGGAGTACGACCGCGGTGGTGACCACGAACACGCCGTCGTCTTCGGGCTCCGGCGCACGGGAGGGCTGATCACCGCGGCGGCGGTGATCCTGGCGGTGGTCATGGTCGCCATCGGCACCTCGCGGGTCACCAACACCAAGATGCTCGGTCTCGGTATCGCGCTCGCGGTGGTCATGGACGCGATGGTGGTGCGCAGTCTGCTGGTCCCGGCGGTGATGAAGCTGACGGGGAGGGCGACTTGGTGGGCGCCGGGGCCGTTGCGCCGCCTTCACGACCGGTTCGGACTGAGCGAGGGCGAGTCGCACCCGCCGGCCGGGGCGGCCGGGGGGAACGGCGCGGAGGGTGCGGACGGGACCGCGTCCGGGGCGGGGAAGTGGGACAAGGTCGGGGTCTGAGCCCTGAAACGCCACGAGGGCCCCGTACTCCGCACCACCGGTGGTGCGGAGTACGGGGCCCCTGGCCCGGTCCTCGGGGCGGCCCGGCGCGGATGAGGCTCCGCGCCCTACTCTCTGCGGCCTCTGTTCCCCGGGCGTTTGGCCACCCAGGCGCGGACGGTGTCCGCGTACCAGTAGGGCTTGCCGTTCTCCACGTGGTCCGGCCGCGGAAGCAGACCGTGCTTGCGGTACGAACGGACGGTGTCCGGCTGTACGCGGATGTGTGCGGCGATCTCCTTGTAGGACCAGAGACTTCTGTCCGTCATGTGTGGCACCTCCCTGCGTCCGCCGCAGCGGCGGCCGGGGGGCCGTCGGGAGAGCTGCGACTGAAGCGCTGGTGATCACTGAGCCTGTGCCCGTTGAACGACGCAGAGTGATGGTGGGGGAGGGGCTGTCGCGTCCCTGTGACGGAAAACCCGTTTAATGGAGACAAGTGTGACGTCAGGCGGATCTCTGTGACAGAAACAGCGCATGGGGGACAGATGCGCTGATGCTCCAATTGTTCGACAGGAGGCCGGAGTTACGCACCGCAGGAGCGGAGGAAACGGCGGGTCCGCTTGGCGATCGGATAGGGCTTGTCGGGCGGGCAGGGATACATGTCCTGCTCGACGATGGCGAAGAGATCGACGTCCAGGTTCTGGGCCGCCGTCAGCACCGGCTCCAGCGCGGGCACTCCGTTCGGCGGCTCGCACATCACGCCGCGTCCCACGGCCGGCCCGAACGGCACCTCGTTGGCGATGACATCCGTGAGGATCTCCGGATCCACCTGCTTGAGGTGCAGATACCCGATCCGCTCCCCGTAGGTCTCGATCAGTTTGACGCTGTCGCCGCCGCAGTACGCGTAGTGCCCGGTGTCCAGGCACAGTGACACCAGATCGGGATCGGTGGCGTCGAGGAAACGGCTGACGTTGTCCTCGCTGTCGATGTGGGTGTCCGCGTGCGGATGGACCACGATGCCGAGCCCGAAGCGATCCCGCACCTCGCGGCCGAGCCGCTCGGTCTGAGTCGTCAGATCGTGCCACTGCGCCGGGGTGAGCGTCCGGTCCTCCAGTACCTGACCCGTCTTGTCGTCACGCCAGAAGGACGGGATGACGACAAGATGGTCCGCGCCCATCTCCCTGGTGAGCGCGGCGATGTCGGCGACATGCGCCCAGGTCTTCTCCCAGACCGCGGGCCCGTGATGAAGGCCGGTGAACACGGTGCCGGCCGAGACCTTCAGGCCGCGCAGGGCGGTCTCGTCGGCGAGCCGCACCGGATCGGTCGGGAGGTAGCCGTACGGACCGAGTTCGATCCACTCGTATCCGGCCTCGGCCACTTCGTCGAGGAAGCGCTGCCAGGGGACCTGTCGCGGATCGTCGGGAAACCACACGCCCCAGGAGTCGGGAGCCGACCCGACCCTGATGCGGTTCAGCGGGGGTACGGAGGAGGTCATAGCGGTCAGCCTCCCGGCCGTCCGAGAAGAGTGTCAAGCCTTCGTCCGAATGTAAGGACAAAACGTTGACAGGGGTCGGGAGTGAGCACTAGACCTGGCACTGGCCGTCGAAACGAGGGGACGCGTATGCCTGAGCCGTACGACGTGATCACCATGGGACGGATCGGCGTCGACCTCTACCCGCTGCGCACCGGAGTCCCGTTGGCGCAGGTCGACACCTTCGGGAAGTTCCTCGGCGGCTCCGCGACGAACGTGGCGGTGGCCGCCGCCCGGCTCGGCCGCCGTACCGCCGTGATCAGCCGCACCGGCCGGGACGCGTTCGGGGACTATCTCCACCACGCGCTGCGGGAGTTCGAAGTCGACGACCGGTGGGTGACACCCGTCGACCAGTGGCCCACCCCGGTGACGTTCTGTGAGATCTTCCCCCCGGACGACTTCCCGCTGTACTTCTACCGGCAGCCCAAGGCGCCCGATCTGGAGATTCATCCGCACGAGCTGGACCTGGACGCCGTCAGGGCCGCGCGGATCTTCTGGATGACCGGTACCGGTCTGTGCGAGGAGCCCAGCCGGACCTCGACCCTCACGGCCCTCGGAGCGCGGGGCCAGGCGCGGGCACCCGGCCCCGACGGGCGGGGGCCAGGAGGCCGGCCCGGCACGGACATCACCGTCTTCGACCTCGACTGGCGCCCCATGTTCTGGAAGGCACCCGCCGGCGACGCCCGTTCCGGCGGCCGGTCTTCCGACGCCCCGCCTTCCGGCGGCCCGCGCGCACTCATGGCGGCGGCCCGGCCCTTCTACGAACGGGCCCTGCGACACGCCACGGTCGCCGTGGGCAACCTGGACGAGTGCGAAGTCGCCGTCGGGGAGCGCGAACCGTACGCCGCCGCCCACGCGCTCCTCGCCGCCGGACCCGAACTGGCCGTCGTCAAACAGGGCCCCAAGGGCGTCCTCGCCGTCCATCGCGACGGCACCACCGCCGAGGTGCCCCCCGTGCCCGTCGAGGTCGTCAACGGACTCGGCGCCGGCGACGCGTTCGGCGGCGCGCTCTGCCACGGTCTGCTGGCCGGCTGGGAGCTGGAACGCGTCATGCGCTACGCCAACGCCGCGGGCGCCATCGTCGCCGCCCGGCTCGCCTGCTCCTCCGCCATGCCGTACGCCGGGGAAGTCACCCAGGTCCTCTGCGGAGGCCCCGTCCCCGCACCGGGAACGCCGCCACCGGAGGCCGCTCCGTGACCCGAGTCGACGCGTCGGAGCTCGTACGGATCCGGACGCACCACCCCGAGGCGGTCGCCGAGGCCGCCGCCCGCCGTGGCCGGCGCCCCCTGCTGCGCACCGGCGGACGGCTGATGATCGTCGCGGCCGACCACCCGGCCCGGGGCGCCCTCGCCGTCGGGAACCGCCGGCTGGCCATGGCCAACCGCGTCGACCTCCTTGAACGCCTCTGCCTCGCGCTGTCCCGGCCCGGCGTGGACGGGGTCCTCGCCACCGCCGACATACTCGACGACCTGCTGCTCCTCGGCGCCCTGGAGAACCGCGTCGCCATCGGCTCCATGAACCGCGGCGGTCTCGCCGGCGCCGACTTCGAAATCGACGACCGCTTCACCGGCCACCGCGCCGAGGACATCGCCCGCCTCGGCTTCGACGGGGGCAAACTGCTCCTGCGGATCGACTACGAGGACGCGCGCTCGCCCGACACCCTCCTGTCGGCCGCCCGCGCCGTCGACGCGATGGCGGAGCGGCGGCTGCCCGTCTTCGTCGAGCCGTTCATCTGCCGCCGCACCGGCGGGCGGCTCCGCAACGACCTCTCGGCCGAGGCGGTGACCCGCTCCATCGCCATCGCCTCCGGCCTCGCCGGCACCTCCGCCTACACCTGGCTGAAGGTTCCGGTCACCGAGAACCCGGACGACATGGCCCGCGTGATGGAGACCTCCACGCTGCCCGCCGTCCTGCTCGGCGGCGAGATCGGCGACGACCAGGAGGGCGCGTACGAGAAGTGGCGCAAGGCGCTGCGGCTGCCCACCGTGCAGGGCCTGGTCGTGGGTCGCTCGCTGCTCTATCCGGTGGACGGGGACGTCGCGGCGGCCGTCGACACCGCCGTGGGCCTCTTGTAGGGCCGGGGAGCGAGGGCCGGGCGCCGCGGGACGGGTGACAGGTCCCAGCCGCGGGGGACACGGGGAGAGTAGGCAGACGTGCGGAGGGATACGGAACGATCATGACGACGGACACGACGGACACGACGGACACCGACGCGGGCTCCGACGGCGAGTTCCTGGAACGGCACGTGCCCGCGGGCAGCGCGGCGAGCGGTCCGTACGCGCTCGACATCGAACCGCGGCGGGCCGGCTGGCTGCACAGCGCCCTGCGCGTCCTCGACCTGCCGCCGGGCGGCACACACACGCTCGACAGCGGGGACAGCGAATGGATCGTGCTTCCCCTCAGCGGCGGTTGTACGGTGCACACTCAAGGCGAGATCTTTGAACTGCTGGGCAGAGAAAGCGTGTTCAGCTCCGTCACGGACTTCGCGTACGTTCCGCGTGACGCCCACGCCCAGATCGCCTCCGGTGCGGGGGGCCGCTTCGCCCTGGCAGGAGCGAAGTGCGAGCGACGACTCCCCGCTCGCTACGGCCCCGCACCGGAGGTACCGGTCGAACTGCGGGGCAGCGGCACCTGCTCCCGCCAGGTCAACAACTTCGCCGCCGCCGACACCTTCGACTGCGACCGGCTGATCGCCGTCGAGGTCCTCACGCCCGGCGGCAACTGGTCGTCGTACCCGCCGCACAAGCACGACGAGGACCACCCCGGTGTCGAGTCCCGGCTGGAGGAGATCTACTACTTCGAGATCGAGGACGGCGGCCTCGGCTACCACCGGGTCTCACCCTCCAGGCCCGGTGGCACCGACGTACTCGCCGAGGTCCGTACCGGCGACACCGTCCTGATCCCCGACGGCTGGCACGGCCCGTCCATCGCCGCCCCCGGCCGCGCCATGTACTACCTCAACGTGATGGCCGGACCGGGTGAGACCAGACAGTGGCTGATCCGCGACCACCCCGACCACGGCTGGATCCGCGACACCTGGGCGGACCAGGCGGTCGACGCACGGCTGCCGATGTACGAGGCACCCCGTCCGAGGCCGTCGCGGACCCCCTCACAGGAGCCGCCGAGCCAACCTCCTTATGAGGACGAGGAGAAGGAGACCCCCCGATGAGCACGCGCCGTCTCACCGTGGCCCAGGCACTGATCGCCTTCCTGTCCCGCCAGTACACCGAACGCGACGGCAACCGCCGCCGGCTCATCGACGCCACCTGGGGCATCTTCGGCCACGGGAACGTGGCGGGCATCGGCCAGGCGCTCGTCCAGGCCGGCCCGGAGATGCCGTACTTCCAAGGACGCAACGAACAGGCCATGGTGCACGCCGCCGTCGGCTACGCCCGTCAGAGCAACCGCCTCTCCACCCACGCCGTGACCACCTCCATCGGCCCCGGTGCCACCAACCTCGTCACGGGCGCCGCCCTCGCCACCGTCAACCGGCTGCCCGTGCTGCTGCTGCCCGGCGACATCTTCGCGACGCACCCCGCCGACCCGGTCCTCCAGCAGCTCGAAGTGCCCCACGCGGGCGACGTCTCCGTCAACGACGCGCTGCGCCCCGTCTCGAAGTACTTCGACCGTGTCTCGCGTCCCGAGGCGCTCGTCCCGGCCGCGCTCGCCGCCATGCGGGTGCTCGCCGACCCCGCCGAGACCGGCGCCGTCACCCTCGCCCTGCCGCAGGACGTCCAGACGGAGGCGTACGACTGGCCGGAGGAGTTCTTCGCCGAGCGTGTCTGGCGGGTGCGCAGGCAGGGGCCCGACCCGTACGAACTCGCCGACGCCGTCGAGACGGTCCGCGCCGCCCGCCGTCCGCTCCTCGTCGCCGGCGGCGGCGTCCACCACAGCGCGGCCGAGGACGCGCTCGCCGCGTTCGCGACGGCGACCGGCATCCCCGTCGCCTCCACCCAGGCCGGCAAGGGCTCCCTGCGCCACGACCATCCGGCGGACGTCGGCGGCATCGGCCACACCGGCACCGCCACCGCCGACGAACTGGCCCGCACCGCCGACCTGGTGATCGGCGTCGGCACCCGCTGGTCCGACTTCTCCACGGCTTCGTCGACGCTCTTCGCGAACCCGTCCGTCCGCTTCCTCAACATCAACGTCACCGGCTTCGACGCCCACAAGCTCGCCGCCGCGCCGCTGGTCGCCGACGCCCGCACCGCCCTGGAGGAGCTGACCGAGGCCCTGGCCGGCCACCGCGTCGACGCCGCCTACGCCACCGAGTACGCCGACGACAAGGAGCGCTGGGAGCACCGGGTCGACGCCGCGTTCGACACCTCCGAGGACCTCCTGAGGCCCACCCAGCCGCAGGTCCTCGGACTGCTCGACGCGCTCGTCACCGACGACGACATCGTCATCAACGCGGCCGGATCGCTCCCCGGCGACCTCCACAAACTCTGGCGGTGCCGCTCCCGCGACCAGTACCACGTCGAGTACGGCTACTCGTGCATGGGTTACGAGATCCCGGCGGCCATCGGCGTGATGCTGGCCGACCCCGGGCGCCCCGTCTGGGCGCTCGTCGGCGACGGCACCTACCTGATGAACCCCACCGAGATCGTCACCGCCGTACAGGAACGCCTCCCACTGAAGGTGGTGATCCTCCAGAACCACGGCTACGCGTCGATCGGCGGGCTCTCCGAGTCGGTCGGCGCGGAGAGGTTCGGTACGGCGTACCGCTACCGCGAGGCCGACACGGTCGGCTCGCCGACGTACACCGGCGACCCGCTCCCCGTCGATCTGGCCGCCAACGCGGCCTCGCTCGGGATGCGCGTCATCCGGGCCAAAACCATTCGTGACCTGCGCGAAGCCCTTGTCGCCGCACGCGAGTCCGACGTCCCCACATGTGTCTACGCGGAGACCGAAACGGCAGACACTGTGTCGGGCGCGCCTCCGGCCCAGGCGTGGTGGGATGTCCCCGTGGCCGAGACGGCGACCCGAGCGCCGGCGGTCACGGCACGCGAGGAGTACGACCGCAGAGCCGCGGCCCGCCGCCGCCATCTCTGACCCCCCGGGGCGCCGCCCGCGCCGATCGACTCGATGGACCCGAAGGAGACGTAATGAAGACCGTCAACCACTGGATCGGTGGCAAGACCGTCGAAGGCGCCTCGGGCAACTGGGGCCAGGTCACCGACCCGGCGACCGGCGCGGTCACCACGCGGGTGGCGCTCGCCTCGCCGGAGGAGGTGGACGCGGCCGTCACGACGGCGAGGGCCGCGTACGCGAGCTGGGGCACGTCCTCCCTCTCGGCGCGCACCGGCATCCTGTTCGCCTACCGCGCGCTGCTCGACGCGCACCGTGACGAGATCGCCGCGCTGATCACCGCCGAGCACGGCAAGGTCCACTCCGACGCGCTCGGCGAGGTGGCGCGCGGTCTGGAGATCGTCGAGCTGGCCTGCGGGATCACCACGCAGCTCAAGGGCGAGCTGTCGACGCAGGTCTCCAGCAAGGTCGACGTCTCCTCGATCAGGCAGCCGCTGGGCGTCGTCGCCGGCATCACACCGTTCAACTTCCCCGCGATGGTGCCGATGTGGATGTTCCCGCTGGCCATCGCCTGCGGCAACACCTTCGTACTGAAGCCGAGCGAGAAGGACCCCTCGTCCGCGAATCTGCTGGCCGAGCTGGCGGCCGAGGCGGGCCTTCCGGACGGCGTCCTCAACGTCGTCCACGGCGACAAGGTGGCCGTGGACTCCCTCCTGGCCCACCCGGACGTCGCGGCGGTCTCCTTCGTCGGCTCCACACCGATCGCCCGCCACATCCACGCGACCGCTTCGGCCAACGGCAAGCGCGTACAGGCGCTCGGCGGTGCCAAGAACCACATGCTGGTCCTGCCGGACGCGGACCTGGACGCGGCGGCGGACGCGGCCGTGTCGGCGGCGTACGGCTCCGCGGGCGAGCGCTGCATGGCGATCTCCGCGGTCGTCGCGGTCGGCTCGATCGGCGACGAACTCGTGAGCAAGATCCGTGAGCGGGCCGAGAGGATCAAGATCGGTCCCGGCACCGACCCGGCCTCCGAGATGGGCCCGCTGATCACGGCGGCCCACCGCGACAAGGTCGCGTCGTACGTGACGGGCGCGGCCGCGCAGGGCGCCGAAGTCGTCCTGGACGGCACCGGGCTGCGCGTCGACGGTTACGAGGACGGCCACTGGATCGGCCTGTCGCTCCTGGACCACGTCTCCACCGACTCGGACGCCTACCGCGACGAGATCTTCGGCCCCGTGCTGTGCGTGCTGCGCACGGAGACGTACGACGAGGGCGTCGCCCTCATGAACGCCTCGCCGTTCGGCAACGGCACGGCGATCTTCACCCGCGACGGCGGCGCGGCCCGCCGCTTCCAACTGGAGATCGAGGCGGGCATGGTCGGCGTGAACGTGCCCATCCCGGTGCCGGTGGGATACCACTCCTTCGGAGGGTGGAAGGACTCGCTCTTCGGCGACCACCACATCTACGGCAACGACGGCGTGCACTTCTACACGCGAGGCAAGGTCGTCACGACCCGGTGGCCGGACCCGGCGGACGCCCCGTCGGGCGTGGACCTGGGCTTCCCCCGCAACCACTGACCCCGGACAGCACGCACCCCCGACCGCGGGGGGGGGGGGGGGGGCCCCCTTTGCTTGTGGGGGGGGAGCGAGGGGGGGTGGTTCCCCTGCCGAAGGGGGGGGGGAGGAGGGGGGGATAGGGGGGGCGAGGGTGGTTTGTATCTCGCG
>NZ_JBVJNN010000019.1:67476-140787 GCF_055583685.1 Streptomyces sp. NPDC104581 | reverse complement strand
CGGACGAGGTCGGGGTATCAACATATCTGGCGTTGACTTTTGGCACGCTGTTGAGTTCTCAAGGAACGGACGCTTCCTTCGGTCCCGTCACCGGGCCCCTCCGGGCTTTCCCTTCGGTCCTGCTGTCTTGCGTTTCAAACAGTATCAGGCTTTTTCGCTTTCCCTGACCACACCTTCCGCAAACATGCGGGAGCCGTAATTCGAGAGAGTTTCTGGCTTGATTAGGTGCTGCCGACCGACGACTTGAAGTCACCTCAGGGCCAGGCAGGGGTACGACAGTACATGCCGCCCCGGCGGGCAGGCAAATCGTTTCCCGGGCACCGCAGGACGCCAACTGGCAGCTCTCGGGCGGAACCGTCACTTCATATGACTTACGCTTCTGAACGGTACGTCGCCCATGACAGGTGGTGACGGCGTCAGACGAATCTCCGCCCCCTGGGAGGCTCCCCCATGACCAGCGTGACGTCCCCACTTGCTGGACGCGCCATCGGACTCGCGGCTGTGCCGGATCCGGTGTTCTCCGACGCGATGGTCGGGCCCGGTACCGCGATCGACCCCGTTCGTGAGCCGTCCGAGGCCGTTTCGCCGATCGACGGCATCGTCGTCTCCCTGCATCCGCACGCCTTCGTCGTCCTCGACTCCGAAGGACACGGCGTGCTGACACACCTGGGCATCGACACCGTGCAGCTCAACGGCGCGGGCTTCGAGCTGCTTGTCGCGAAGGGCGACACCGTGACGCGCGGTCAGGCCGTCGTGCGCTGGAACCCCTCCGACGTCGAGGCGGCCGGGAAGTCACCGGTGTGCCCGGTGGTGGCGCTGGACGCGAGCGCCGACGCCCTGTCCGAGGTCGTCCGGGAGGGCGAAGTGAAGGCGGGCGACGCGCTCTTCGGCTGGCGGTGACCTCCGGGACACAGCCGTCAGGGCCGTGGGCCGTCATGGCCGGCGGTCAGTTCATCAACCGCGGCGGTCCGGTCGGTCGCCGCACAACCGGAGACGGGTGCAATGCAGACAACGCTGCGAGGCGTCGGTGTCAGCCACGGGGTGGCTGTCGGCGAGGTTCGGCACATGGGTACGGCGGTCCTGGAACCGCCGGCCAAGCAGATCCCGGCCGAGGAGGCCGGGCGCGAACAGGGGCGCGCCCGCCAGGCCGTCGAAGCCGTGGCCGCGGATCTGATCGCTCGGGGCAATCTGGCCGGCGGTGAGGCACAGGGTGTGCTCGAAGCGCAGGCCATGATGGCGCAGGACCCGGAGCTGATGTCGGACGTGGAGCGGCGTATCGCCGTCGGCAGTACGGCGGAGCGCGCCGTGTACGACGCCTTCGCGTCGTACCGGGCACTGCTGGCGGGCGCGGGTGAGTATCTGGCCGGGCGGGTCGCCGACCTGGACGACGTGCGGAACCGGGTCGTGGCGCGGCTGCTCGGGGTGCCGATGCCCGGTGTGCCGGACAGCGACGAGCCCTACGTACTGATCGCGCGTGATCTGGCCCCCGCCGACACGGCGCTGCTGGATCCGACGCTGGTGCTCGGGTTCGTGACCGAGGAGGGTGGGCCGACCAGTCACAGCGCGATTCTGGCGCGCCAGCTGGGGGTGCCGGCCGTGGTGGCGCTGCCCGGTGCCGGTGAGCTGGCCGAGGGCACGATGGTGGCGGTCGACGGCAGCACCGGTGAGGTGTTCGTGGAGCCGAGCGCGGAGAAGCGGGCCGAGCTGGAGGAGTCGGCCGCGGCGCGGCGGGCCGCGCTGGCGGCCTCCTCCGGGCCGGGTGCGACCTCCGACGGGCACAAGGTGCCGTTGCTCGCGAACGTCGGTGGTCCCGACGACGTACCGGCGGCAGTCGAGGCGGGCGCCGAGGGCGTGGGGCTGTTCCGTACCGAGTTCCTGTTCCTCGACGACAGCAAGCGCGCGCCGTCGGAGGAGAAGCAGGTCGAGGTGTACCGGCGGGTGCTCGAGGCGTTCCCGGAAGGCCGGGTGGTCGTACGGGTGTTGGACGCCGGCGCCGACAAACCGCTGGACTTCCTGACGCCCGCGGACGAGCCGAATCCGGCGCTCGGTGTGCGGGGGCTGCGGAGTCTGCTGGACCATCCGGACGTGCTGCGGACTCAGCTGACCGCGCTGTCGAGGGCCGCCGAGGGTCTGCCGGTGTATCTGGAGGTCATGGCCCCGATGGTGGCCGACCGCACCGATGCCAAGGCGTTCGCCGACGCCTGTCGTGCGGCGGGGCTCAACGCCAAGTTCGGGGCGATGGTGGAGATTCCGTCGGCCGCTCTGCGGGCGCGTTCGATTCTTCAGGAGGTGGAGTTCCTCTCCCTGGGGACCAATGACCTCGCGCAGTACACCTTCGCGGCGGACCGGCAGGTGGGCGCGGTGTCGCGGTTGCAGGACCCGTGGCAGCCGGCGTTGCTCGATCTGGTGGCGATGGCGGCGGAAGCGGCCGGGGCCGAGGGCAAGAGCTGTGGTGTCTGTGGCGAGGCGGCCTCCGATCCGCTGTTGGCGTGTGTGCTCACCGGGCTGGGTGTGACGTCGCTGTCGATGGGCGCCGCGTCGATCCCCTATGTGCGGGCGACGCTGGCGAAGTTCTCGCTCGCCCAGTGCGAGCGTGCCGCTGCCGCCGCGCGTGCGGCCGACACCGCCGAGGGGGCGAGGTCGGCCGCCCAGGCGGTGCTGTCCGGCGAGTGAACCGGCATCGGGCCGGCGGCTCGACCGGTCCGTTTCCGCAGGAGCTTCCCGCCAAGTCGCGGCGGGAAGCTCCTCGCGTTCAGTGGTGGATGTCCGGGTCCTCGATGCCGAGGTCGAACCCCGCGAGGTACTCCACCCCCGGTTCAGGTGAGAGTGGTTCGCCCGTGTCGGCGTCGGTGCAGTAGGCGCTGAAGACCTGGCCCTCGCTGAGCGGTGCGAGGTTGCCGCCCCTGAGCCGCCAGCCGTGGAGACTGTCCGGTGCGCCGGGCCGGGACGTGCGGAGCACGACTCCGCCGGGGCTGTCGAGCGCGATGCCGGCGGCGAGGACGGTGACGAACTCCGCGCTCTCGGACGCGTCGAGGCGGGCGGGCCCGGTGCCGGGCCGTTCGAGATGGACGGCGGCCAGGAGTTGTTCGTCCGGTGTGGGGACGCTACCGACGAGATGGTGCGTGCCCGGTCCGGCCCGTTCGATGAGATGGGTGAGGAGCCGTGAGGCGCGGTCGAACGAGGCGCGTCCGATGTCCACGCCGCAGTCGGCGCACTCCCCTAGCTCGGCGAGGACCATCGTCGCGTACTCGAATGTTGCTTTGCGGACGGCGGTGTCGACGAGCTGTGGGACGAGTTGCTCGACGGGCTGTCCGGTGTAGGGGACGAGGGCGCCGCCGGTGGCCGCGATGCGTGCGGTGAAGCGGCCCCGGCTGGCCGCGGTGTCCGGGGCGCGTCCGGTCTCCGCGCAGTAGTCGGCGAACTCCTGGGGGTCGAAGAGCGCGACCGAGGTGTGCGCTCCCTCGGTGGCGAGTGTGCGGAGCAGTGCGTCGATCCGGCGGAGATATCTCCCGTGGTCGTCGAAGGTGAAGGTGCGGTAGCGGCGCATGGCGGCGAAGTCCTGCTCGTCGGTGAGCAGGCCGACGGTGCACGGCACTTCGCGGCGCAGCGCGCGCAGTTCGCCGCGGTCGCCGCTCGTGCCGCTCGTGCCGCTCGTGCCGCTCGTGCCGCTCGTGCCGTTCCCGGTGTCTCCGCCGTTGCCGGTGGCCTTGTTCTCCGTGTTGGTGTGGTCCGTGGTGTCGCGGTTCGCGTTCCCGCGGTTGTCGTGCGCCATGACTTCCCCCTGTGCGCTGTCGATCACTGCTCACTCAGCGTAATCGGGGGGTCTGACAACGGCGCTCACGAGCGGTTCGCGCGGCGCTCCCGGGCCAGGGACTCGTAGAAGTGCAGCAGTTCCAGATTGTCGACGGAGCCGGGGTTGACGGCCTTGGCCAGTTCCGTGCCCTGGAGCAGGCGCTTCACCGGGACCTCGATCCGCTTGCCGGTGAGCGTGTGCGGGACGGCCGGGACCTCGATGACCGTGTCCGGGACGTGGCGCGGGGAGAGTTCCTCGCGGATGGTCGCCTTGATCCGGGCGCGCAGGGCGTCGTCGAGTACGGCGCCTTCGGCGAGATGGACGAAGAGCGGCATCCAGTAGCCGCCGTCCGGTTCCTCGAGGCCGATGACGAGGGACTCGCGGATCTCGGGGAGGCGTTCGACGGCTTCGTAGATGTCCGCCGATCCCATCCGCACACCTTGGCGGTTGAGTGTGGAGTCCGACCGGCCGTGGATGACGACCGAACCGCGGTCGGTGAGGGTGATCCAGTCCCCGTGCCGCCAGACGCCGGGGTACATGTCGAAGTAACTGTCGTGGTAGCGGCTGCCGTCCGGGTCGTTCCAGAACTGGACGGGCATCGACGGCATGGGGTTGGTGACGACGAGTTCGCCGACCTCGCCGACGACCGGTTCGCCGTGCGGGTCCCAGGCCCGGAGGTCGGTGCCGAGGCAGGCCGCCTGGAGTTCGCCGATGTGGACGGGGAGGGTGGGGACGGCGCCGGCGAAGCAGGTGCAGACGTCGGTGCCGCCGCTGACGGAGGCGATCCACAGGTCGTCGGCGACCTCGTCGTGGAGCCAGCGGAAGCCGTCCGGGGGCAGGGGTGATCCGGTGGTGGCGACGCAGGCGATCCTGGACAGGTCGTGGTCGCGTGCCGGGTGTACGTCCGCCTTTCGGCAGGCCATCACGTAAGCGGCCGAGGTACCGAAGAGGGTGGCTCCGGTCCGTTCGGCGACGCCCCACTGGGCCCCGGTGTCGGGGTAGCCCGGGCTGCCGTCGTAGAGGACGATCGTCGTCCCCGTGAGCAGGCCGGAGACGAGGAAGTTCCACATCATCCAGCCGGTGGAGGTGTACCAGAAGAAGCGGTCGCCGGGACCGAGGTCGCAGTGCAGGCCGATCTGCTTGAAGTGTTCGAGGAGGATGCCGCCCTGGGACTGGACGATGGCCTTGGGCAGACCGGTGGTGCCCGAGGAGTACAGGACCCAGAGCGGGTGGGCGAACGGCAGTTGCTCGAAGACCGGTTCGGTGTCCGCCGCGGTGAGGGCGGACCAGTCGAGCGCGCCCTCGGGGGCGGTGGTGCCGAGCAGGGGGATGTGGACGACGGCGCGCAGGGTGGGCAGTTCGGCGCGGAGTTCGGCGACGGTGCCGGTGCGGTCGTGTTCCTTGCCGCCGTAGCGGTAGCCGTCGACGGCGAACAGGACGACGGGTTCGATCTGCTGGAAGCGGTCGAGGACGCTGCGGGCGCCGAAGTCGGGGGCGCAGGAGGTCCAGACGGCTCCGACGGCGGCGGCGGCGAGGAACGCGACGACGGCCTGCGGGATGTTGGGGAGGTAGCCGCTGACGCGGTCGCCGGGGCGTACGCCGAGGGCGCGCAGTTCTTCGGCGAGTGAGCCCACTTGGCGGCGCAGGTCGCCCCAGCTGAGGGGGGTCGGTTCCTGTGTCTCGTCGACGTGGAGGAGCGCGGGTTCGCCGGCGCGTGCCGGGTCCTCGGCGGTGCGCAGGGCGTGTTCGGCGTAGTTGAGGGTGGCGCCGGGGAACCACTCGGCGCCCGGCATGGCTCGGTCGCCGAGCACGCGCTCGTAGGGGGTGGAGAACCGTACGTCGAACCAGTCGGCGACGGCCTTCCAGAACGTTTCGAGCTCGGTGACCGACCAGTCGTGCAGAGCCGCGTAGCCGCCGTCGGCGGGGGCGCCGTACCGTTCGGCCGCCCATGCCTGGAACCTGGTCACGTGCGCGGCCGCGATCCGGTCGGCGTCCGGCTCCCACAGTGGCGCTGGACTGGCTGCTGAGGTCATGCGGTGGCTCCCGGTCTGGCTCGGACGCGTCGTGTGCGTGGGGCGAGCGCACATGTGTGGAGGAGCGCCCCGCCTCCCACGGACGATGCCATGTGATCGTCCTTCGCACCAGACACGCCCTGCCGGGTGCCCGGACGGGACCTGGGCGACATGTGGTCGCACCATGGGTGAACGGGAGTTGAACGCGGTCCGTTCGGTCCCGGCCGGATGGCAGGCTGAGCAGCATGAACGGTCGTGAGCTGCTGCGCTCGATGAAGGATGCGGGTTCGCTGCGGGGGATGCGGACGGTGCGGTCGGCCTGGCGCCGGCGGCGCACGGACGAGCGGGATCTGCCGGCGCGCGGCGCGGAGCGGGCCAGGGTGCCCGGTGCGGTGAGTGGTGCGGAGCCGTTGGCGGGCGGCGGGATCGTCCGGTTCGCGCGGGCCGAACTGCGGGTGTGGGTGGCGGTCGGCGGCGCGGTCTTCTGGGGATGGGACGGCGAGGGGCCATCGCCGTCGTACGCGCTGGCGGGCGATCCGCCCGAGCCGGATCCGCGGGCCCAGCTGGAGCCCGACAAGGACGGCGGCTGGCGGGTGGTGTCGGAGCGGGTGACGGTGGCGGTCTCCCGGCACGGCGCGGTGGAGGTGGCGACGCCGGGTGGTGTGGTGCTCCGCCGTGAGCTGCCGCCGCGCTGGTGGGAGCCGGTGGACGGGGGTGGTCCCGCGCGGTGGGCGCAGCGGGCCGAGGTGGCGGCCGACGCGCGTTTCTTCGGGCTCGGTGGGCGGGCGTCGGGGCCGCGGCTGCGTGACGGCGTCTACCGCCTCTGGAACACCGATCCGGGGGGTGCCTTCGGGCCCGGTGACGATCCGCTGTACATCACGATGCCGGTGCAGTTGGTGGTGGCGGACGCGGGTACGCATCTCGCCTTCTACGACAACTCCTGGGACGGGCGCGTCACTCTTGAAGAGGGTGAGGAGGGCGCGGGCTCCGGTCATGACCGGCCCGGCACGTCCGAGGTGCGGATGGACGGCGGGCCGCTGCGTTGCTGGGTGCTGCTTGGCACGCCCGCTCGGGTGCTGCACGGCTGGACGGCGCTGACCGGGGTGCCGGCGCCGCCTCCCGCCTGGGCGCTGGGGCCGCAGCACGCGCGGTGGGGTTTCGGCAGTGCGGAGGAGGTGCGGCGGATCGTGGCCGGCTACCGGCGGCGCGGGCTGCCGCTGTCCGCGCTCCATCTCGACATCGATCACTACGACCGGCATCAGGTGTTCACGGTTGACGAGCGGAACTTCCCCGATCTGCCCGCCCTCGCCAAGGAGTTGCGGGCCGAAGGGGTGCGGCTGGTGTCGATCGTGGATCCGGCGGTGCGGGCCGCGCCGGGGAACGCGACGTACGACAGCGGTTCGGCGGTCGGCGCCTTCGTGCGGGACGCACGCGGTGACGAGGTACGGGGCGAGGTCTGGCCCGGCGAGTGCGTCTATCCGGACTTCACCGATCCGGCCGTGCGCGGGTGGTGGGGCGGTCTGTACGAGGAGCGGCTGGAGCAGGGCTTCTCGGGGGTCTGGCACGACATGAACGAGCCGGTGTCGTTCGCGCCGTTCGGGGACACGACCCTGCCCCGGTCGGCCCGGCACGCGCTCGACGGGCGCGGTGGCGATCACCGGGAGGCCCACAACGTGTACGGGCTGACGATGGCGGCGGCCGGGTTCGAGGGGCTGCGGCGGTCGCGCCCGGAGGAGCGGCCGTTCCTGTTCTCGCGTTCCGGGTGGGCCGGTATGCAGCGCTACGGCGGCACCTGGTCGGGGGACGTGGCGACGGACTGGCCGGGGCTGCGCGCCTCGCTCTCGCTGGTGCTGGGGCTGGGGCTGTGCGGGGTGCCGTACTCGGGTCCGGACGTGGGCGGTTTCACGGGGAGTCCGGCGCCGGAGCTGTATCTGCGCTGGTACCAACTGGGTGCCTGGCTGCCGCTCTTCCGTACGCACGCGGCCATCGACGCGGGGCGCCGGGAGCCGTGGGAGTTCGGTGCCGAGGTGCTGGGCCATGCGAGGACCGCCCTTCTGGAGAGGGAGCGGCTGGGGCCGTACTTCGTGACGCTGGCGCAGTTGGCGCGGCTGACGGGCGCGCCGTACGTGCGTCCGGTGTGGTGGGGCGCGCCGGAGGACCGGGCCCTGCGGGACTGCGAGGACGCGTTTCTGCTCGGGGACTCCCTGCTGGTGGCGCCGGTGCTGGAGGCGGGTGCGGACCGGCGCGTGGTGCGGCTGCCGCGCGGGCGCTGGTACGACACGGCGACGGGGGCGGCGTACGAGGGGCCGGGACGGGTCCGGCTGGACGCGCCGCTGTCCCGGATTCCGGTGCTGGCGCGGGCGGGCGCGGTGATCCCGGTCCTCGGCGGGGCGGACGCGGACGGGTCGGCCGGGGGCGTCGAACTGGAGGTGTGGCGGCCGGCGCCGGGGCGTACGGGCGGCGGGCTGGTGGTACGGGACCCCGGGGACGGGTGGGCGGAGCCGGAGGTCGAGCGTTACACGTCGCGGCTGGTGCGTGGCGGGGTGGTGGTCGAGCGGGTGACGGACGACGGGGTGGCGCCGCCGGAACTTCCCGTGCGGGTGAGGGGGGAGGAGTGAGGGGCGGGGCGGGGCGGCGAGCCGGGCGGGACTCCGCGGCCACGCCCTAAGGGGTGTGCTGCGGGGTGTTGTCGTAACAGCCGGCGAACCAGGACCGTACCGCCCGTGTGTGCAGGGGGAACGCGAGTTCGGCCGGGGCCCTCAGCAGTTGCCAGCCGGTCGTCTCGTCGGTGGCCACGGAGGCGGGCAGCTCGGCGACGGGGCGTTCCGGCAGCAGCGCGAAGAGCAGCAGATGGCCGTCCGGCGAGCTCATGGCGTCGGCGAGCCGTACGTCCTCCTCGTCGGCCTCGATGCCGGTCTCCTCGCGGAGCTCGCGTACGGCGGCGTGCCGCCAGTCCTCGGTGTGGTCGATGAAGCCGCCGGGGAGTGCGACATGGCCGCGCCGGGGTTCGATGGTGCGGGTGATGACGACGAGGGCGGTGCCCCGTTCGTCGGCGACGGGCAGCAGGGTGACCGCGACCGGCAGGGGATTGCGGTAGGCGGTGGCTCCGCAGACGTGGCAGGTGCGGGGCCAGCCGGCACCCGCCGGGTACGGCGCGCCGCAGCTGTCGCAGTTTGAGTCCTTCACGGAGCGGTTCTCGGAGTCGGCCACGCGCGGACTGTAGCCGATCACCCTTTCCCGGCGGCCGGGGAACTGATAGACGGTGTGCCCATGACACGACTCGCTTCCGCGCTCCGCGCGCTGGCCGCCACCGCGGCCGTCCTGCTCGCCGTGACCGCCGCAGCCCCCGGGGCGTCCGGGGCGGGCACGGGCTCCCGGACCGCCGGGCCCCCGGCTCCCGAGGAGTTCGTGGCGCTGCCGACCGTGGCACCGACGATCATCCACGACATGCGCTACCTGACCCCGCACAACTTCATGGGAGAGCGGGTCGACGGTTACGACCAGCCGCTCTGCATCCTCACGCGCCCGGCGGCGCTGGCCCTTCAGCGGGCGCAGTGGAAGCTGCTGCGGCAGGGTTACTCGCTCAAGGTCTACGACTGCTACCGCCCGCAGCGGGCGGTCGACCACTTCGTGCGCTGGGCGCAGGACCTGGCGGACGAGAGGATGAAGCCCGAGTTCTATCCGCGGGTCGACAAGTCGAGGCTGTTCGCCGACGGCTACATCGCCGAGAAGTCCGGGCACAGCCGCGGCGGCACCGTGGACCTGACGATCGTGAAACTGCCGGCCAAGCCCACCCGTCCGTATGTGCCCGGCGAGAAGCTGGTCCCCTGCTACGCGCCGCAGGGTGAGCGGTTCCGGGACAACTCCGTCGACATGGGCACCGGTTACGACTGCTTCGACACCCTGTCGCACACCGACGATCCGCGCGTACAGGGAGAGCAGCGGGCGAACAGGCAGCTCCTGAAGAGGACGCTGGCGGAGGTGGGATTCACCAACCTGCCCGAGGAGTGGTGGCACTTCACCCACAAGCCGGAGGTCTTCCCCGACACCTACTTCGACTTCCCGGTCTCCTGGCGGTCGGTCGCCGGTCACTGACGACGCGGACGGACCGACGGTCCGGGGCGCGGTGGCGCTGCGGGACGATCAGCCGTGAACGGCCGGCCGGGACCACCCCCGTGGGCTCCGGCCGGACCGCTCACTACTCTCGGACGCGCGAAGCCCGTTCTTGGTTCTCTCCCTGCCCGTTCCGGGTTCCCGGCGGAGCCGTTACGGTGCCCGTATGGCAACGGAGACACCGGAGACATACGAGTCGTACGAAGAATTCTGGCCCTACTACGTGGCGATGCACTCCCGCGCGGCCACGCGTTGGGTGCATCTGACGGGGACTCTGACCGGCCTCGCCGTGAGCGTCTACGGTCTGGCGCGCGGCCGGAAGCGGTACGCGGCGGCGCTGCCGCTGATCGGCTACGGGACGGCGTGGCCCGCGCACTTCTTCATCGAGAAGAACAACCCCGCGAGCTTCGGGCACCCCGCGTGGTCGCTCCGCGGAGACGTGCGGATGATCCGGATGATGCTGGCGGGGCGGGACGCGGAGCTGGCCGAGATCGCCGCGAAGTGGCTCGCCGAGAACCGGTGAGCGGGTGAGCCGCTGAACCGGCGCACCGGGCCGCCGGTCCGCCGAACCGGTGTCCCTCCGACGGGCACGCTCCGGCCGCGCGGACGGGAGGGCCGGGACGTGCGGCAGTCGGAGCCGTACAGCCGAGACCCACGGCCCGTACCCCTGTCGGTGGGGGTGCGGGCCGTGTTCCGTGCGGGCGGCCGTCAGCGGCCGCGCAGGGCCCGCTCCTGACGTGTGTCAGGTGGTGACCGCGGGCTCGCGTTCCTTCCGCGCACGGATCATGGCGTGCTCCACGACCGCGACCAGGACGTCCTTCACCGACTCCCGGTCGCGCGCGTCGCACATCAGCAGCGGCACCTCGGGGTCGAGGTCGAGCGCCGTGCGGACCGTATCGGCGGGGAAACGGGTGGCGTCCTCGAAGCAGTTGACGGCCACCGCGAAGGGGATGTCCCGGCGCTCGAAGTAGTCGATCGCCGCGAAGGAGTCCTCCAGTCGCCGGGTGTCGGCCAGCACGACCGCGCCGAGCGCGCCCTGGGCCAGCTCGTCCCAGAGGAACCAGAACCGGTCCTGGCCGGGCGTACCGAACAGATAGAGCACCAGATCGTCGCGGAGGGTGATCCGCCCGAAATCCATGGCGACCGTGGTGGTGGTCTTGTTCTCGACGCCCTCGATGTCGTCGACGGGCCGCCCCGCCTCGGTCAGCACCTCCTCGGTACGCAGCGGTTTGATCTCGCTCACCGCGCCCACCATGGTGGTCTTGCCCACCCCGAAGCCGCCGGCCACCAGGATCTTCAGAGTCACCGGCTCGATCGGCCGCTGTCCACGGCTAGAGCGCCCGAAGACCATTGATCACCTCGCGGAGAATGTTCACGTCCGGCAGTTCGGCCGGCGGAACGGGACGGGTTACGTGCACGAGTTCACTCTCGACCAGGTCCCCCACGAAGACCCTGACCACCCCGACGGGGAGGTCGAGGCCCGCGGCGAGTTCCGCTATCGACTGGGGGCCGGCCCGGCAGAGTTCGACGATCTCCACATGCTCGGGAGACAGCGTCCGGTCACCTGAGGGATCGTCGGCGGCCGGTGCCGGGATGACGATGGCGATCAGATCGAGCCGGTGCCGGGTCGCGCTGCTGGTCCGGCCGCGTGTCATGGCGTACGGGCGCACCACTGGTCCGGCGTCCCCGTCGAACCAGTGCTTCGGATCCTCGCCCGCCTGCCTCATGGCATTCAACTCACCCTGCGGCGGGCTGTCCGGCGCGTGGTGCGGCACCGAGGTGGACGCCGACGCGCTTGACCATGAGCGTCATCTCGTAGGCCACCTGGCCGACGTCGGAGTCGGAGTCGGAGAGCACGGCGAGGCAGCTGCCGTCACCCGCAGCCGTCACGAAGAGGAAGGCGTCGTCGAGTTCGACGACGGTCTGGCGGACCTTGCCCGCCTCGAAGTGCCTGCCGACGCCCTTGGCCAGGCTGTGGAAGCCGGAAGCGACGGCGGCGAGGTGCTCGCCGTCCTCGCGGGTCAGTTCCTTGGACGTGCCCGTGGCGAGACCGTCCCCGGAGAGGACGATCGCCTTACGGATGCTGCCGACCCGTTCGACCAGTTCGTCCAGGAGCCAGTTGAGGTCGCCCGGAACGGATCCGCGGCGTGTGGAATCGGATGATGCGGCTTTCGGTGCGGTCATCGACCGTCCCCCTCCGGTGTCGTTCCTGTGGTGTCGCCGGGGCCGCTGATGTCCTCGGTGGCATCGGTGCCGTCGGTGTCTTCGGCGCTGTTCTGCTGACGGCCACGCTGCCAGCCCCGTTGAAGGGATGCCATACGGTTGCGGACCTCGTCCGCGTCCCGCTCGTAGTCCCGCTCCGGCGCAGCGGCGCGCGGTGCCTCGACGTCCTCGCGTACGGCGTCCTTCAGCTGGGGCGCGAGGCTGGCCTGGCGGACGCGGCGGGGCAGGCCGCCGAGGGGCCCGGGAGGGCCGTTCTCGTCGGGTGTCAAGGCGGCTCCCTCGGGTGTGGGGGTCACGAGGCGCGAGGCGGGAGCGGGGGCGGGCTCGGGCGTGGGCGCGGGCGTGAAGGCGGACGCCGGGCCGGTCGACGACTCGCGCGCCGGCGCCGGTGCGGAGGCGTCCGGTGCGGAGGCGGCCGGTGCGGGCGCGGCCGGTGCGGGAATGTCCGGCGTCGGCTCGGTCGCCGGGTGGGCGCCGCCCCGCTCGTCCAGGCGCCGCCCGTGGTCGGCGACCAGCTTCGGGGTCTTGCGGCTGCGGCGGGGAAGCTGCTCGGGGAAGCCGAGCGGCTCGCCGTCGTCGCGGCCGGCACGACCCTGCGGGCCTTCGTGGTCGGCGGCCTGCCGGTGCTGCTCGTGGAGGTCCGCGAAGCCGGGGCCGCGCGACAGGCCGGTCTCCCGGCCGCGGGCGCCGCGGCCGGTGTCACGCAGATGCTCACGGGCGCGGAAGATCCCGCCGCGTTCGCTCTCGGTGTCCTCCAGATCGGCGCTGCCGAGGTCGCCGGCGGTGTCGACGCTGCCGGCGCCCGGGGGCCGCTCCTCGAATTCCCCGCCGGTCAGCGGCGGTTCGAGCTCGATGGGTCCGTCGAGCACGGAGCGGTTCCCGGTCAGTCCGGTGGGAACCTGCGACAGCGAGGCGAGCCTGCCGTCGGCGCGTCCACGGCCGTTCTCGGTCGTGAGGTTCTGCCGGTCGAGCCGGAATCCGGTGCCCTGCGTCTCGGGCGCCTCCGTGAGCAGCGCGGCCGGCAGGAACACGATCGCGGTGGTGCCTCCGTACGGAGACGGCTGGAGCGACACCCGGACGTTCTGGCGCTGCGCGAGCCGGCTGACGACGAAGAGACCGAGGCGGTCGGTGTCGGAGAGCTCGAACTCGGGCGTCTCCGCGAGCCGCAGATTCGCGTCGAGGAGGTCGTCGGAGCTCATCCCGAGGCCGCGGTCGTGGATCTCCAGGGTGAAGCCGTTGGCGACGCGTTCGCCGTGGACCTGTACCGCCGTGTGCGGGGGCGAGAACACCGTCGCGTTCTCCAGGAGTTCGGCGACGAGGTGGGTGAGGTCGGCGACGGCGGGTCCCCCTACACCGATCCGCGGCAGCCTGCGGACCTCGACGCGCTCGTAGTCCTCGACCTCGGCGACCGCGGCCCGTACGACGTCCATGAGCTGGACGGGCTTGCGCCACTGGCGGGAGGGCGCGGCGCCGGAGAGGATCACCAGGCCCTCTGCGTGGCGCCGCATACGGGTCGTCAGGTGGTCGAGGCGGAAGAGGTCGGCGAGTTCGTCCGTGTCCTCGGTGCGGCGTTCCATGGTGTCCAGCAGCGTGAGCTGGCGGTGGAGCAGGACCTGGTTGCGGCGGGCGAGGTTGACGAACACCTCGGAGACGCCGTGCCGCAACTCGGCCTGCTTCACGGCCGCTTCGACCGCGGCGCGCTGGAGCGTGTTGAGCGCCTGGCCGACCTGGCCCAGTTCGTCGCGCTCGTAGTCGAGTCGCGGGGCTTCCGTCTCGACGTCGACCTGCTCGCCCGCGGCGAGGCGCCGCATGACGCTCGGCAGCCGGACGCTTGACACCTCGTGGGCCTCTTTACGGAGGCCGGACAGGTCGCGGATGAGGCTGCGGCCGACGCGTACGGAGACGATCACGGAGACCAGCAGGGCGAGGAAGCCGAGGACGCCGGCGACTCCGGCCAGTACGAGGACGTTGAACCCGGCCGGTTCGACCCGGTCCTGGTAGCGCTCGTCGGCCGCCTCGCCCTCGCCTGCGAGGTTTTCGAGGACCGGGGTTGTCATCTCCTGCCAGCGTGCGGCGTCCACCGATGCCGGGTCCTTGCCGGGACCGGCGGCGATGAGCTGCTCCTCCGCCTCACGGAGCGGCTGGGTGCCGGGGCCGCCCCAGTACTGCTCGAAGATCTCGCGCTCCGAGGCGGGCAGGACGTCGAGGTTGGTCTCGTAAAGAAGGGTGCGATTGGCAACCAGGTTGGAGACCAGCCGGATCTCGTCCGAGGTGATGCGGCGGGTGATGAGCGCGGAGGCGACCAGCGCGTCCTCACGGGAGAGCATCTCCTGGGCGCGGTCCACGCCGACCAGGGCGCGGGCCTGCTTGTCCAGCTCCACGTCCTCCAGGGCGTGCAGCGCGGACAGGAAGTTGTGGCAGGGGTCGACGAGCCTGTTGTAGAAGTCGAGCGCCTGGCCGCGGGTGACGGTGCTCTTCTCCACGGAGCGGCGCAGCGCGCCGAGCCCGTCGAGCGCGTCCGTGAGGGAGGTCAGCCGCGCCGAGGTGGTGTCGCTCATCTCGTCGCGCACCGACGGGTTCTCGGCGTTGGCCTTGATCTTGGTGACGGCCCGGTCGGTCGCGGCGCGCTGCCGGCGCAGTTCGGCGAGGGAGTCGGAGTTGCGGGGGTCGGCCAGATAGATGAGGGTCTGGCGGCGCTCCTGCTGGATCACCCGGACCGTGTTCTCCACGGGGTCGCCGACCTTGTCGATGATGTAGGCGACGTCCAGGAGCTGGTTGGCCTCGCGGCCGGTCAGTGTGGTGGCGAATGCCCACAGGGCCGTGAGGGAGACGAGCGGCACAAGGAGCAGCGCCACGATCTTCCGGCGGATGGACTTCCCGCGAAAGCGCATGGTCTCCCCCAGCTCGACCTTCCACCCGATGTGGAAGCCGTCTTCGTCAGAATCGACAACCTCGTCAACAAACGGCGCGAGCCTACTACTGCCACACCGGCAACTCGAAGACATGTCCGGGCGATTTTCGGCCCCAACCAGTTGAGTTGATCACCAGTTGTCCCGGTATTCGCGGAGATGACTTTCAGCCCTGTGGCGCACAGTACCTGGCGGGGCGTCACTTTTCGCAATCGATCAGTTGGCCGGAACTGTATGCCTGCGGGAATCTTCCCGATCTGTCGGTCGTCTATATGTATGGGTACTGGCGTACGGAAGTACCGGCTCAGGGTAGGGAATTCGGGGCGAGGGACGGGCGGGCGGCGGGCGCTGTTTGCGCTGCCCGCCGCACTTCGGGTGCCATGGTCCGCGTGAAGCGGCCGGCGCCGGGCAGTCACCCTGATGTCGGACAGTGGTGGGGAGTTGCGGTCCATGAATACGAAGTCGGACTCGGAGAGAGCCGCGAAGGCAGGCGTGAAGGGGCGGGGGCACACGGCGGGGCGCGGAGGCGGGGACGACGCCACGCGGGCGCCTGCGGAGGTCGAGGTCGAGCTGCCCGCGCCGCGCGGTACGGGGCTCGCGCGGCGGCTCTGGACGGAGGAGCCCGCGATACGGCGCAGGATGCCCGACCCGGTGCGGACGGCGGCGGTTCGTGCCGTGATCATCGCCGCGCTGACGCTGATGCAGGCGACGGTGGCGTTCTTCTCCACGCTCGCGGGTTCCTGGCTGGCCTTTCCCATGGTGCTGAGCAGTGTGGCGAGCACGGTGGTGGCGACGTGGGGGGTGCTGGACGTGTGGGTGACGCGTCAGGTGTGGAACCAGCGCCATGGCGTGGTGTCGGTGCCGAGCAGCACGGCGCGGCAGCTGCGCCGGGAACGCCGCCGGGCCAGGCGTACGGCGCGGGCGGCGGAGCGTGACGGCGCCCGGATACGACGCCGGGGCGCCGGCAGGCTCTCCGAGGCCTGAACGCACGCGCCCCGGGGGCCGTCGGCGACGAGTCGTCGTGGAGTTCTGTTGAGGGGGGAGCCCTAATCGGCCCGTGAGGGGGCGACGGGCGCGCCGTCGGCCGCCGTCGCGGGCTCTGCGCCGGCGGGTTCACCGGTGGCGGGTGCCGCGGTCGCCGGTTCGGCGGTGACCTCGGCACCCGTCGCGGGTCGGGCGGTGGCGGGCTCTGCGCCGGCGGGTTGGGCGGTGGCGCTCTGGGAGCGCTTGAACATCCGCGTCGCCGTGATCTCGCCGTGCACCGTCTCGCCGTCCGGGTCCTGTTGGGGAAGGCCCGGCCGAAGATGCTCCTCGACGCTGATGTACTTCAGGCCGGCCCGCAGGTCCGCGTCGTTGCGCAGCCTGATCACCAGCGGGAACTCGGCCAGTGCCGTCGTGTCGAAGAGACCGGTCGTGTAGAGGAGTTGGACGCCGAGAGCGTCCGAGACGGCCCGCTGGAGCTCCAGCAGATAGGTGGCGTTGGCGCGGCCGATCGGGTTGTCGAGGAAGAGCGTGCCGGCGTGCCGGTGCTTGTCCCGTCCCCGGTCGTTGCTGCGGAGCGCCGCCATCGTGCAGTAGAGGGCGATCGCCGCGGTGAGCAGCTGGCCGCCGGAGAAGACGTCGCCCATCTGTCCGACCGGGACGCGCTCCGCGCGCAGCACGGCGTCCGGTTTGAGGATCTCGACGGCGATGCCCTTGGGCTGGAGGGCCGCCTGAACTCCGCGCAGCAGCAGGGACATCCCGTCCCGGCGGAGGTCGGAGTTCTTCTTCAGGGCGGCGCGGGTGGCCTCGTCGATGACCTCGCCGAGCCGTTCGGTGAGGGTGGCCTGGTCGGGTTCCTCGAAGCGGATCCGGAGGAATTCCTGTCCGGACCACTCCCCCAGCCCCTCGGGCAGCCGGGAGAGCCGCTGCGCGGAGCGAAGGGTGGTGAGGGCGGATTCCACCAGTCCGCGCAGCCGGTCGACGATGGAGTCGCGGTTGCGTTCGAGCTGTTCCAGTTCGTCGGTGAGCACGCGCAGCCGGGGCGCGAAGGCGGCGGCCCACTTCGCGGCGTGGTCGGGGAGCGCGGCGGCCGGCAGTTCGCGGATCTGCTGGCGGGCCGGGGTGCGTACCTGTTCGTAGCGGGTCGAGTTGGCGTGCCGTACGAGGATGTCGCTCGCTTCCCGGACGGCGGACTCGGCGGCGGACAGGTCCGTGGCGCAGCCGCGCAGCGAACGGCGCGCCTCGGCGGCGGCGTTGCGGGCCTCTTCGATCGTCCCCGGATACGGCTCGTGCTCCTCCGCCGCCTCGTCGCCGTCCTCGTGGGCCGAGCCCCTGAGCAGGTCGCCGAGGAGGGCGGCGGTGTCCTCGAAGCCGCCGGTGGCGCCCTCCGCGGTGCGGTGGGCGTGCAGCAGTTCGCCGTGCGCGGCGCGGGCGGTGTCCAACGCGTCGGTGCGTGCGGCGAGTTCACCGGTGGCCGTGCGCAGCAGCGCCTGCGCCTGTTCCACGTCGGCGGGGACCTGGCTCTCGGGCAGGTCCGTGTGCGCCCCGCTCTCGGCGGGTGCGAGGCGCTCGGCCTCGCCGCGCAGCCGGCCCAGCTGCTCGCTGGCGGTCGACGCGCGTGACTCCAGCATCTGGACGAGGGATTCGGCGCGGGCCGCCGCGGCCTGCCGGGACGGTCCGTCGGCGCCGTCCGTGCTCTCCAGGAGTTGCGCGGCGCGGGTGCGGACCTTGTTGCTGAGCCGGTCGAGTTCGGCGAGGGCCGCGCCTTCGTCGCTCTCGGCGTGGGCCTGTTCGGCGCGCAGGTCGGCGCCGACGCCGACCTTCTCGTAGAGCTGCGAGGCGGCGCGGTACGCCTCGCGCAGCGCGGGGAGGGCGGCGCGCGGTGCTTCGCCGCCGGGTTCGGGCAGGTGGTCGGGGGCGCCGGCGATCTCGGCGCGTTCGGCCCGCAGGGCGCGGGCCGTACGGCGGGCGTCGTCGGCGGCGCGCTGGGCGGCCCGTCGGTCCTCGTCCGCGGCGCGGGCCCGGTCGAGGCAGGCGGTGGCGCGGGCTTCGGCCTCGGTGGCGTCGTCGGCCAGGGCGCGGAGCTTGACCTGCCAGCCGGCCCGTTCACGGAGCCGGAAGGCGAGGCCGGCGAGCGCGTCGGCGGCGCGGCGGGCGCGCTGGGCGGCCTCCTGGCGTTCGTCACGCACCCGTGCGGTGTCGGCGGCGGCCTCGTCCGCCTCGGTCCGCACCGCGCGGGCCTCGGCGAGTGCGGCGCCGGCCGTCCGCGCGACCTCGTCGGCCGCGTGTGCCGTCCCGGCGAGTTCTGCGAGCCTGCCGGGCGCGCAGGTGGCCCGCCAGGAGCCGAGGCGCGCCGCGATGGCCCGGTCCCCGGAGAGCCGGGCGGACAGGGCGCGGATCTCCTCGTCGCGTGCGGTGGCCTTGGTACGGAGGGACTGCCGTTCGGCGTCGGCCGCGTGTTCGTCGTGCATCGCGGGGTTGGGCGGGACGAGGAAGACGCCGCTGTCCTCGCCGCCGGCCGCCGTACCGAGCGGGCCGGGGCCCGGTACCGGTGCGAGCAGTGCGGCGGCCGTGCCCACGGCGACGGTCGAGCGGGGCAGCAGGGCGGCGCCGGAGAGGATCTCGCGGGCGCGGGCGTGCGAGGCGGGGTCGGTGATGACGACGCCGTCGACCAGTTCGGGCCGTGCGGTGAGGACGGCGGCGTGGTCGGCGGGGTCGACGGCCTGGGCGAGGTAGCGCCAGCCGGGGAGGGCGGGGATGCCGTGTTCGCCGAGGTATTCGACGGTGGCCAGCACGTCGGGGCCGGGTGGCAGCAGTCCGCCGTCACCGAGCGCGCCGAGGATGCGGGAGTCGTCGGCGGCGGCCGTGCGCAGGTCGAACAGCTGGCGCTCGGCGGCGGCGACGCCCTGGTCGAGGAGTTCGCGCAGTTCGTCGGCGTACCGGTCCAGCTCCTCCGCGGTGAGGGGGCCTTGGCCGGTGGGGCGGGTCGCGGTGGCACCGCGCGGGTCCGGGCCGTCCGTGCGGGACAGCCGCCCGGCGGCCGTTCCGCCGCCGGTGCCGTCCCGGTGCTCCGTGCTCGCGGGGCCTGCGGGGCCCCCGGGAGCGCCCGGGCCCGGTTCCGGGGGCGTATCGGGCCCCGCGCCCGCCGAAGGGCCGTCCGCACTGCTCCGGTCGGCGCTGCGCGGCCCCGGGACGCCCGCTCGCGCGGGGGCGCCGGGCAGGCCGAGCAGTTCGGTGAGGCGTTCCTCCTCGGCGATGGACTCGGCGGTACGGCGCTCCGCCTCGTACTCGTGCTCGGCGGCGCGGGCGGCGTCGACGGCGCGGGCCGCGGCCAGTTCGGCGCGCGACTCGGCCGCCGCCGCGTCCCTGGCCCGGTCGGCCGCCGCGCGCGCGGCTTCCCTGGCCGTGTCCCAGGCGGCGACGGCGGAGTTCTCCGCGTCGCTCGCGGCGAGCGCGGCGCGGGCGGGGTCGGCGTCGGGGGCGGTGTCGTCGAGCCAGCCGGCCCGTACCGCCTCGGCGGTCTCCTGCTCGACCTCGGTAAGGCGCTGGCGCAGGTGGCCGGTCTCGCTGCGGGCGCGCTGGGCCTCGGTGGCCGCCGCTGTCGCGTCGCGGTGGGCGGCCTCGCCGGCCTCCTGGAGTGCGGCGGAGCGCTCCTCCTCCTCGTTGGCCAGCCTCTCGCCGTCGGCGGCGGCGGAGTGCAGGGCGCGGACGAGGTCGGCGGCGGCGGTGGCGCGGGCGGCCAGGGCGGGCGCGGCGTCGCGTTCGGCCTCACGGATGGCGGCGGCGACCCGCGCCGAGCGGTCGGCGGCGGCGCGGTGCCGCAACACGTTCTCGGCGGCCTGCCAGGCGGTGTGGAGCGTACGGGCGTCGCTCAGCTCCCTGCGCTGGGCGGCGGCGGCCTTCTCGGCGACGGTGAGGGCCAGGGAGGCGTGCCGGTAGGCCAGTTCGGCGGCGATGAGGGCGCTGCGGCCGCGGGCGCCGTCCGCCTCGGTGACGGTGTGGGCGGCGGCGGTGACCCGCTGGGCGAGGTCGCCCACGCGGTCCCGCTCGACGGCGGCGCGGGCCGTGAGTCTGCGGGCGAGCGTACGGGTGCGGCGCTCGGCGCCCGCGTGGATGTCGCGGGCCCGGGAGCGGGTGTCGGTGGCGTCGACGATACGGCCGAGCAGGTCGACGGAGCCCGCGGTGAAGTCCCGTTCGGCGGTCAGCTCGGCGCGGCGGCCCAGTTTGTTGCCGAAGCCGCCGACGAGGTCGGCGAGCCCGTCCGTGTCGCGCGTGTCGGTGACGGCGCGCAGCAGGAGATCGGTGAAGTCGGAGTCCTTCTTGACCGCGAAGAGTCCGGCCGCCTCGCCCTCGTCGGCGTTCATCTCCCGCTGGTAGCGGAACAGTTCGGGGTCGAGGCCGAGATCCCCGAGGTGTTCGATCCAGCGGTCGTGGATCTCCTCCCAGTACACGTCGAGGTGCGGATACGCCTTGCCCGCCTCGGTGATGGCGTCCCGGAAGCCCTTCATGGTGCGGCGCCGGCCACGCGCGCCGGAGACGCCCTCCACGGGCCGCCGGACGGCGGTCGACTCGGCGACCGGCAGTGAGTCGAGGCTGAGCCCGGGGCCGGGCCGGAAGGAGTACCAGCCCTCGGCGAACTTGCGCGGGTCGTTGGACACCTGACGGCCGCGCCACTCGCTGGCCTTGCCGACCACGACCAGCTCACCGGTGAGGGTGTGCTGCCACTCCAGGGCGACATGGCCGCAGTCGTCGGCGAGCAGGAACTTGCGCAGCACGCCGGAGCTGGCGCCGCCGAGGGTGTTGCGGTGGCCGGGCAGCATCACCGAGAAGATCAGCTTGAGCAGTACGGACTTGCCGCCGCCGTTCTCCAGGAAGAGCACACCGGCGGGGGCCGGGCGGCGCGGCGGGCCGACCGGCTCCTCCTCGAAGAACTCCGCCTGGGTGGGGGCGGGGTGGGGCACCGGCTCGCCGACTCCGCGCAGGTCGAGCACGGTGTCGGCGTAGCGCGCACCGGCAGGCCCGATGGAGTAGAGGCGGACCCGGGACAGCTCGTACATGGCGGCGGACTCTCGTCGTGGTAAGGGGCGGATGGGGACCGGCGGGGTGGGGGCCGGGTGGGCGCGGGGCCGCGCCACGTCCGGCCGCTGGGCCGTTCAGGAGTGGAACGGCAGCCCGGCGTCGGCGACCAGGTCGAGGCCGTCCGGGTCGGGTGGGGGCAGCAGGGTGGCCGATCCGTCGGTGACCGGTACGACGCCCAGGGCGAGCAGCTCGGCCATGGCGGCGCTGCCGGCCATGTCGCGGACCTGGAGTTGGTAGCGGGCCGTGGTGCGGTACGCGCCTCCGGAGTCGTCGCCGGTGCGGTGCAGGAACCCGGAGTCGGTGAGGAAGGCCATGGCCTTGCCGATGATGCCGGTGGTGGAGCCGGCGAGGCGGCGGGCGTCCTTGGTGGCGCCGGTCGCGCTGCGGCGCGCGTAGACGCGCCAGGCCGATTCGAGGCCGGGGGTGTCCGTCTCGGGGTCGGTGTTCTCGCCCTGTTCCTCGGCCCGTTCCTCCAGTCTGCGGCATGCCTGCCGTACGAAGGCGTCGACGCCGTTGACGGTGATCCGGCCGATGTAGCCGTCGTCGGCGAGGTCCTCGGGGCGGGGGAAGGCCATGGCGGCGACGGCGAGATGGGCGAGGCCGTGCAGGAACCGGTCGGCGGAGTCGGCCGAGGCACGGCGGGCGTAGTCGCCCATGCGGACGGCGAACACGGAGTCCTCGCCCGCCGTCACGGCCATCCCGGCGCGGGACGAGACTTCGAGGACGACGAGACCGAGGCCGGTGGCGACCGCGTCGGAGAGCCGGGCGAAGCCCGGCTCCTCGCGGTACCGGCGCAGCAGGTCGGCGTATTCGGCGTCGCGCGCGGGCAGCAGTCTGGGCTGGAGCCCGAAGGAGACGAGCCGGGCGGCGTCGGCCGCGTCGGCGGGGGTGACAGCGCCGCCCGGCGCGGGCGCGGACACCCGGACCGGCTCCGCGCCGCCCGGCTCGCCCCACGCGGCGGTGTGCTCTGCCTGGTGGTCGCTCACGGCACCTGCTCCTTGCTGGGGGTCGTTCTGTCGAGGGTGGCGCGGCTGCCGGGGATCCGGGCGACGGCGGTGGGCGTCATGCCGCCTCCGTACGGTCCGCGGTCATGCCCGCGGCGTCCAGCAGGGCTGTGCCCACTATGAGGTCGGCACCGCCGAACTCCGGGTCGTCGAGGGGGGTTCCGTCGTCGACGGCGAACAACAGGCGCTCCTCGCCCTGCCGGTAGGCCGTGCCGACCGGTGGACTGGCCGCGTGGACGGCGAGCAGCGCGACCAGATAAGGCAGGTCGGGATCGCGGCGGCGGGCTTCGGCGAGCAGGCCCGAGAGTCTGCGTGGCGCGTCGTGCTCCAGGTCGAGCAGCTCCATCGCGCTCGCGAGCTGCTCCTCGCTGAAACGGCTGTCGTCGGGCGTCGCGATCAGATCAGGTTCGGGCATCTCCGCACCGAGGTGTTCGCGCTCCACGGGAGGGGTGAGCAGCAGATCGACGAGGTCGCCCACCCGTACGGAGGCGGGGGTGCGCAGGCCGGTGCCGCGGGCGAAGAACGCGTCGGTGACCCGGCTCGCCCGGTCGACCGGCAGCGGGAGGAGCGGGGCGACGAGCTGGCCGTACAGATCGAGTCCCGTGCGGCTGGTGGGTCCGGCGAACGCCTGGCGGTCCTGCTCGGCGCGGAACAGCGGGCCGGCCTCCAGCAGCCGGGACTGGAGCTGGGTGTGTCTGCGGATGCAGTCCTTGACGATGTCGACCAGTTCGGCGGCGCGCCGCTTGTGCTCGGCCGTCTTCGGGTCGGCGCCGGTCTCCGCCTCGTCGCGTGACCTGCGGATGTTGTTCAGGATGGCGTTCTCGTGGCGGTAGCGGTCGGCGACATGGTCGAGCGCTTCGTCGATCATGTCGGGGACGGCGTTGAGCCAGTCGACCGCGCGGACGTTGCGCCGGGTCGCCTCCAGCGTCCTGCGCAGGGTCTCGGCGTACTGCACGGTGCGGTACCGGGCCTGTTCGGCGGCGAGTTGGGCGTCGGCGAGCCGCCCCCTGTTGATCAGCACCTCCAGTTTGACCTCGGCGGCGATCTGCGCGCTGGTGACGTCCGTGTCCAGCGCGCCCACCAGCACGTTGACCGCCTCGTCGGTGGTGCGCAGATAGACGCTGCCGCCGTGGCCGGGGACTTCCTCGATCAGTTTGAAGTCGTAGTCGCGGCGGGTGTAGACGCCGTCGGCGCCGAACGTGCCGTAGACGGCGCGGAATCCGCGGTCGACGCTGCCGACGTTGATCAGGTTCTCCAGGACCCAGCGGGCGACCCGCTCGTGCTCGGTGGCCGGGCGGTGCGGTGCCTGGGCGGCGACGCGAGGCAGGAGTCTGGCCACTATCTGCTCGTGGTCCGCGCCGGTGTCGAAGTCCATGTTGAGCGTCACGAGGTCGATCGCCGCGAGCGCGACCTCCGCCATCGCGTAGACGGAGTACTCACCTGCCAGATTGGCCTTGCGGGTGTCGAGGTCGTGCAGCGGCGCGGTGCAGGCGAGCGCGCGCAGCCGCCGCGCCAGCCCTTCGTCGGCGGCCGGGCCCTGGGCGGGCCGCGGCCCCGCGCTGAGCTGGGGCGGAACGGGGTCCGTCGAGACAGGCGAAGTCACCCGCACAGATTAGGTCCTCGGACTGACAACGGTCGAAACGACGCAGAAGCCCCAGCGGTGGCAGCGGGTCGGCGGGCGGGCGGCGGCGTGCCCGCCGGTCCGCCGCGCCGGGCGGGTTCGGGTCGCTCCGGGGCGGGTTCACCGTGGTGTTCCGTATCCCCCGCCGCCCGGGGTGCGCAGCACCAGCACGTCGTCCACGGCGACGTCGACCGAGTCGACGCCCTTCAGCTCCGTGCGTGTCCCGTCGGCCCGTTCCACCTCGTTGGCGCCGAGTTCACCGGTGCCGCCGCCCGCCATGCCGTACGGCGGGACGGTGCGGTGCCCGGTCAACAGCGTCACCGTCATGGGCTCCAGGAAGCGGATGCGCCGTACGACTCCGTTGCCGCCGGTCCAGCGGCCCCGGCCGCCGCTGCCGTTCCGGACGGCGAATCCGTCGACCCGCACCGGGTAGCGCCATTCGAGCACTTCGGGGTCGGTGAGGCGGGAGTTGGTCATATGGGTCTGGACCGCGTCGGCGCCGTCGAAGCCGTCCCCGGCACCCGATCCACTGGCGACCGTTTCGTAGTACTGGACCCGCTCGTTGCCGAAGGTGAGGTTGTTCATCGTGCCCGATCCCTCGGCCTGCACGCCGAGCGCCGCGTACAGCGCCCCCGTCACGGCCTGCGAGGTCTCCACGTTGCCCGCCACCGTCGCCGCCGGGTGGGCCGGTGACAGCATCGAGCCCTCGGGCACCCGCACGTCGAGCGGGGCCAGACAGCCGCTGTTGAGCGGGATGTCGTCGGCGACCAGTGTCCGGAAGACGTACAGGACGGCCGCCATCACCACGGATCTGGGCGCGTTGAAGTTGCCCTCCTGCTGCGGCGAGGTGCCGGTGAAGTCCACGACCGCGCCGCGCGCCTCGCGGTCGACCCGTACGGCGACCTCGATGACCGAGCCGTTGTCGGTCTCGTAGCGGTACGTCCCGTCGCTCAGCCCGGCGATGATGCGGCGTACGGACTCCTCCGCGTTGCGCCGTACGTGCCCCATGTAGGCGTCGACCACGTCGTGGCCGAACTGCTCGGTCATACGGCGCAGTTCGGCGATGCCCTTCTCGTTCGCGGCGATCTGGGCGCGCAGGTCGGCGAGGTTGGTGTCCGGGTCGCGGGAGGGGTGCGGCGCGTCGGCGAGCAGCCGGCGGGTCTCGGCCTCGCGGAGCCTGCCGTCACGGACGAGGAGCCAGTTGTCGAAGAGCACGCCCTCCTCGTGGATGGTGCGGCTGAAGGCGGGCATCGAACCGGGCGTGATACCGCCGATCTCGGCGTGGTGGCCGCGCGAGGCGACGAGGAAGCGCAGCCGTTCGCCCTGTTCGTCGAAGACGGGCGTCACCACCGTCACATCGGGCAGATGGGTGCCTCCGTGGTACGGGTCGTTGACGGCGTACACGTCACCGGGGCGGATCGAGCCCTCGTCGCGCCTCAGCACTTCCTTGATGGACTCGCCCATGGAGCCGAGGTGGACGGGGATGTGCGGCGCGTTGGCGATCAGATTGCCCTCGGCGTCGAACAGCGCGCAGGAGAAGTCGAGCCGTTCCTTGATGTTGACGGAGTGCGCGGTGTTCTCCAGCCGAACGCCCATCTGCTCGGCGATGGCCATGAAGAGGTTGTTGAACACTTCGAGGAGCACCGGGTCCGCCTCGGTGCCCGCCGCGACCCTGGTGGGGCGGGGACGTACCCGGGTCAGGAGCAGATGCCCGAGATCGCCCACCGCGGCCTGCCAGCCCGCGTCCACCACGGTCGTCGCGTCGTCCTCGGCGATCATCGCGGGGCCCGTGACGGTGTCGGCGGGCCGCAGGTCACCGCGGCGCACGAGCGGGCAGTCGTGCTCGGTGCCGTCGACGAACATCCGTACCCTCGCGGGCGGTACGGGCCCGCCGTCGGCCTCCGCCGGGGCCGGCCCGGCCGCGTACGCGCCGTGCGAGGCGGCCTTCCCGACGGCTTCGACCGACACGGCCTCCACCACCAGGGGCTTGTCCATGGTGAAGGCGTAGCGCGAGCGGTGTTCCTTCTCGAAGGCCGCCCTCATCTCGGTGGCTCCGTCGAGGGGCACCGCCAGGCTCGCGTCCGTACCGGCGTACCGGAGCAGCACGCGCGCGTGGGTGGTGATCGCGGCGTCCGGGACGGAGTCGGCGCGCAGTTCGGCGCGGGTGCGCTCGGCGAGGGCGGCGCACAGTTCGCGCACCCGGCCGAGCGTGCCGCCGCCGGCGCCGTCTTCGTGATCACCGCCGCCGCCCTCCCCGGCGCCGTCGGCGTCGCCGAGTTCGGCCTCCACCGACTGCTCCCGCATGGCGGTGGCGTCGGCGAGCCCGATGCCGTACGCGGAGAGGACCCCGGCGAGCGGGGGCACGATCACCGTGTCGACGCCGAGCGCGTCCGCGACGGCGCACGCGTGCTGGCCGCCCGCGCCGCCGAAGCTGGTGAGGGCGTAGCGGGTGATGTCGTGGCCGCGCTGGACGGAGATCTTCTTGACGGCGTTGGCCATGTTCAGCACCGCGATCTCCAGGAAGCCGGCGGCCACTTCGGCCGGCTCACGCCGGACGCCGGTGGCCTGCTCGACCTCGCGGGCGAGCGCGGTGAAGCGCTCCCGCACGGTGTCGGCGTCCAGCGGCTGGTCTCCGTCGGGTCCGAACACGACGGGGAAGTGGTCCGGCTGCACCCGGCCGAGCATCACGTTGGCGTCGGTGACGGTGAGCGGGCCGCCCCGGCGGTAGCAGGCGGGGCCGGGCACGGCGCCCGCGGAGTCGGGGCCGACGCGGTAGCGCTGGCCGTCGAAGTGGAGCACGGAGCCGCCGCCGGCGGCCACGGTGTGGATGTTCATCATGGGGGCCCGCATCCGGACCCCGGCGACCTGTGTACCCAGTTCGCGCTCGAACTCGCCCGCGTAGTGCGACACATCGGTCGAGGTTCCGCCCATGTCGAAGCCGACGACGCGGTCGTGGCCCGCCTGTCCCGAGGTACGGGCCATGCCGACGACACCGCCGGCGGGTCCGGACAGCACCGCGTCCTTCCCACGGAAGTGGGCGGCCTCGCGCAGCCCTCCGTTGGACTGCATGAACATCAGCCGGATGTCACGGAGTTCGGTGGCGATCTCGTCCACGTAGCGCCGCAGGATCGGGGAGAGATACGCGTCCACGACGGTCGTGTCGCCCCGTGGCACCAGTTTGATCAGCGGGCTGACCTCGTGGGAGGAGCTGACCTGGGTGAAGCCCGCCGCGCGGGCCGCCTCCGCGACGGCGATCTCGTGACCGGGGTGGCGGTAACCGTGCACGAGGACCACCGCGGCGCTGCGGAAGCCGTCGTCGTACGCCTCCCGCAGCCGCCCGGCGACGGCAGCCGTGTCGAGCGGGCGCACGGTGGCACCGTGCGCGTCGACGCGCTCGGGCACCTCGATGACGCGCTCGTAGACCGCGTCCGGGAGCACGATGTGACGGTCGAAGAGACGGGGCCGGTTCTGGTAGGCGATCCGCAGGGCGTCGCCGAAGCCCTCCGTCACAAGGAGGACGGTGGGCTCACCACGGCGCTCCAGCAGCGCGTTGGTGGCGACGGTGGTGCCCATCTTGACGACGTCGATCCGGTCGGCGGGCACCGGGTCGTCGGGGGCCACCCCGAGCAGCAGCCGGATCCCGGCCACCGCGGCGTCGGCGTACTGCTCCGGGTTGTGCGAGAGCAGCTTCCGTGTGACGAGCCGTCCGTCCGGCCGCCGCCCCACCACGTCGGTGAAGGTGCCGCCACGGTCGATCCAGAATTCCCAGCGCCCAGTCATTCCCCCATTCTCGCAAGCGGACGGGCCGGTGGCAGGGCCGTCAGCGCGCGGGAGAGCGCGTGCTCGGCGCGCAAATCGAGACGGGTGGCCGTGCCGCGCGCCCGGTGGCGCAACTCGCCGCCCGCCAACAACAGCAGGTCGGGCAGCAGATCGGTGCTTCTGCGCCCCATCCAGCCGGTGCCCGCCGTGGCCGGCCAGAGCAGCGCCTCGGTCCGGGTGGGCGGCGGCCGTTCGGGGTCGGGTGACGGCGGCGGGCCCAGCGTCAGACCGCGCGCGGTGAGCATCGTGTGGAACCTCGCGGCGATCATCCGGTGGCCCCGTTCGACGGGGTGCAGCCGGTCGGCGCTCCACAGGGAGCGGTCGGCGACCCACGCCGGGGCGCGGCGACCGCGCCGCTCACGCGACCACGGCCGTGCGTTCGCCGAGCACCTCGGCGTAGTGGTCGAGCAGTTGGTCGCCCACCGCGGCCCAGGTGCGGCCCTCGACCGTGGCGCGGGCCGTGCGTCCGTAGGAGGCGCGCAGTTCCGGGTCGGCCCGGAGGTCCCGTACGGCGTCGGCGACGGCCCGCGCGTCGTGGGGAGGCACGAGCAGTCCGGTGCGGCCGTGGTCGACGAGGTCGAGCGGTCCGCCCGCCGCCGGGGCGACCACGGGCGTGCCACTGGCCATGGCCTCCTGGACGGTCTGGCAGAACGTTTCGTACGGCCCGGTGTGCGCGAAGACGTCGAACGAGGCGAAGAGCCGGGCCAGTTCGTCCCCGGTCCGGCGGCCGAGGAACACGGCGCCGGGGAGCGCCGTGCGCAGGGACGGCCCGCTCGGGCCGTCGCCGACGACCACGACCCGTACGCCGGGCAGCGCGCAGACCCCGGAGAGGAGTTCGACGTGCTTCTCGGGCGCCAGGCGGCCGACGTATCCGACGATCAGCTGACCGTCGGGCGCCAGTGAGCGGCGCAGTGCCGCGTCGCGCAGTTCGGGCCGGAACCGGACGGTGTCCACGCCGCGCCGCCAGAGCCTGACGCGCGGGACGCGGTGTTCGGTGAGGTCCTTCACGGCGGCGCTGGACGGCGCGAGCGTGCGGTCCGCCGCGCTGTGCACGGCGCGCAGCCGCCGCCAGGCCGCCGCCTCGCCGGCGCCCATGTAGGTGCGGGCGTAGCCGGCGAGGTCGGTCTGGTAGACGGCGACAGCGGGGATGCCCAGCCGTGCGGCGGCCGCCATGCCGCGTACGCCGAGGACGAACGGCCCGGCGAGGTGCACGAGGTCGGCCCGGTGCGCGGCGAGGGCCGCGGCGACCCGGCGGCTGGGCAGCGCGACGCGTACCTGGGGATAGCCGGGGAGAGGCAGGGAGGGGACACGCACCACGGGGCACGGTGCGTCGGAGTCGTCCGTACGGAGGGCGGCGGAGGACGGGGAGGGGGAGGCGGTCCCGGCGCCCGCGAATGCCGCGGCCGACGAGGCCGGTGCGATGACGAGCGGGTCATGGCCGCGGGCGACGAGATGACGGGCGGTCTGGTGGGCGCAGTGCGCCACGCCGTTCACATCGGGCGGGAAGGATTCGGTGACGATGACGACACGCATAACGGTGTTGTCGCCGTACCGGAGGTGGTCCCGCCAACGTGGATCTTTCCGGGTGGGAAACGAACCGTGAGCATTGGTGTTTCCGGCGTCCGGGCGGAACTTCGGCGGCCGTGAAACCGTTCGCGCCCCTGATCGGAACCGGAGTGCGCCGGGCGGTTCATCTGCTGGAGTCCGTACGGCCATACCCGCCCGGTAGAAGCCTCCCGGCGCCGGGAGGCCGCCCCGCGCGGCCCCGCTTCTCCCCCGCCCGGTGCGTCCCGGGCGGGGGGGGAGGGTGGGTCAGACGGCGGGCGCGTCCGGACCGATCCGGCTCCGTACGGCGGTCTGCACCTCGGCCTCCTCGGCCGGATCCGCGGCGAGCCGGCGCAGCCGGTCGGCGACCCGTACGTCACCGGTCTCGGCGTGGAGCGCGGCGACCTCCCTGGTGGTCTCCTCGCAGTCCCAGAGGCACTCCACGGCGAATCCCGTGGGGTACGAGGGGTCGGTGGCCGCCAGCGCCCTGGCCGTACGGCCGCGCAGCTGTGAGGAGGCGGTCTCCCGGTACACATGGCGCAGCACGGGCGCGGCGCAGCCGATGCCGAGCCGCCCGGTGCCGTCGACGAGGGTCCACAGGCGGGGCGCGTCGGGTCCGTCGGACCGTACGGCCTCGCGCAGCGCGCCGAGCACCAGTGGGGAGTCCCCCGCGCCGCCCCGGGAGGCGAGGACACCCGCCGCGGAGGCGCCGAGGGCGTCGGGCCGGTGCACCCAGCCGCGCGCCCGGTCGACCGCCGCCTCACCGCACATCCGCTCGAAGGCGGCGACGGCGGCCTCGGCCAGGCTCTGCGAGGGGTCGGTCGCCGCGGCCTCGATCAGGTCGAGCACGGCGGGATCGCGGGCCTCGGCGAGATAGTGCAGGGCGGCCGAGCGCGCGCCGTCGGGGGCGCTTCGGCCGGCTTCGACGATCGCGGCCCGGTCGTCGGGTCCGGCGACGGCTGTCAGACATCGGGCGGCGGGCACGTGCAGGGTGGTGCCCCGGTCGAGGCCGTCCTGTGCCCACTCGAAGACGGCCTGGACGCTCCAGCCGGGGCGCGGACCGGTGGGCCGCATCTGCTGCTGCCATCGGTCGAAGGAGCTCTGCTCGCGGGCCGCCTTGACGCGTGCGGCGACCGCCTCGCGCGGGTCGTCGGCCCACAGGCGCCAGGGCCGGGGCTCGAAGGCGTCGCGGAGCGCGCTCGCCAGCTCCGCGTCGCCTTCGGCGGTCGTGGGGAATCTGGCGAGGACCTTCGGGGCGAGCGAGCGCAGACCCGAGTCGTCGTCGCGCAGTGCCAGTTCGTCGAGCGCCCAGGTCCAGTTGGATCCGGACGCGGCGTACCGGCGCAGGAGCGCCAGGGCGTCGCCCCGTCCGTAGGAGGCGAGGTGGCCGAGTACGGCGAGGGAGAGCCCGGTACGGGACTCCTCGGTGTCGAAGTGGTCCTCGGCACGGAAGAGGTGGTGTTCGAGCGCTTCGAGATCGCCGTGGAGGTCCAGATAGAGACGTGCGTAGTAGAGGGAGCGGTTCTCGGCCTGCCAGTCGTGGCGGGGGTCGTTCATGACGCAGTGGTTGAGGGCGGTGAGCGCCTCGGCGCGGGGTGCGGCCAGCGCGTGCAGGGTGCCGTCGCCGCGCCCCCTCTGCAGCAGGCCGAGCAGCGTGCCGCTCGGCGCTATGACTGGATCGAACATGGGGAGAGCCTCACATCAAGCTGTCGACGCGACCGGTGTGTGGGGATGCCTAGGCTGCCTAGGCCGCGCGGCAACATCGCTCGACCGTCGTCTCCTGCTTGGTGTAGACCATCTTCCTCTGCCTCTCGTCGGTGGCCCCATCCGGGCCCGACGTCATGATGACCCACCCATTTCGCCACCGCGACCACATTTACGACGCCTCCTTTCACCGCGCTGCGAACAGTTCCAGCAGGTCCGTCTTCCCGAACATGCGCGCGGTATCCACGGCGGAGGGTGTTCCGGCCGCCGGGTCGGCCCCGCCGGTGAGCAGCGCGCGGATCACGGCGTCCTCGCCCTTGAAGACCGCGCCGGCCAGCGGGGTCTGCCCGCGGTCGTTGGGGCGGTCGGCCTCGGCGCCACGTGAGAGCAGTGCCGTGACGGCGGGTGCGTGGCCGTGATAGGCGGCGAGCATGACCAGTGAGTCGCCCCGGTCGTTGGTGAGGTTCACCGGGACGCCCGCGTCGACGTAGGCGGCGAGCGTCTCGGCGTCTCCGCGGCGCGCGAGGTCGAAGACCTTCGTGGCGAGTGCGACGACGTCGCTGTCGGGAGCGTCGCCGGGAGTCCCGCCCGGCGGGGTCGCTCCGGGCGGGGCCGCGTCGTCCGGGCTCCGGCTCATCGGTGGACCGCCTCTCGCGTCGCCGGCCTGGGGCGTACGGCCGGGGGGCCGTACGGGTGGTTCGACAGATTACTGCCCCGTAGACCGCTCCGGGGGTACCGAGGCCGCATCAAGCGGTACGCGAGCTTCCGCCGTCCGCCGGTCCAGTGAAATTCGCCGAATTTCACTCACTTGCACCTTTTATCACATAGATACTTACTGTGAGCATGGAAGAACTCATGGTGACTGTCCCCCTCAACCAGGAGAACCCCTCATGATCCTGTCCATCTCAGGCGTCGTGCTGCTCGGAATCATCGTCTTCCTCTTCTTCAGGAAGGACGGACTCAAGGCGTCCCACGCCCTCGTCTGCGCACTCTTCGGCTTCTACCTCGCGGGCACAGCCATCGCCCCGAGCATCACGGCCGGAGGCGCCAGCCTCGCCGGCCTGCTGGGCGGGATCAAGTTCTGACCCCCCCTCCGTCCCTCTCGCACCTTCCGCACCTTCAGGAGACAGACGTGGCCCGGCGACCACTCCCCCGCATTCTGAGCAGCGGCAACGCTCACATCGCTCGCAGCCGAGAGATGGCCCGCTCGGCCGCCGACAGCGCCACCGACGTCCTCCATCCGCTGATCACGATCACGCGTGGTCTGCGACTGCTGGCCGGCTCGGGACGGCGCAAGTGGGCCGCCACGCCCAAGGAGCGGCGTGGTCCCGCGCTGTTCCTGGTGGCGGCCTGCGTGCTGATGGTCGCGCTCCTCCCTTACGGACCGCTCCTCGCCCTCATCTCGGTGATGGCGGTGGCCGGCTGGAAGGGGCGTGACCGTACGCCGGCCCGCGGCGGACCCACCGACGCGGAGCTCCAGCGCCTGCGCTCTCTTTACGAGGCGCTGGTGCCGTACTTCTCCGTGCCGGAGGACCCGAGCCCGCTCTTCGCGCACGGCGGAGAGTGGGACAAGGTCTTCGACGAGTACGAGTTCGACGCCGACGGGCGTCTCACCCGGCTGCGGGTGTCGTACCCGGCCTACTTCACCGACGGCGAGGACTCCTCCCGCTTCCGGATCGAGCACCTGCTGCACGCGAAGTCCGGGCGGGGCCGGGAGTACCTCTTCGACTGGGACGAGGAGGGCAACGAGCTGATCATGAGCGTGCTGCCGCCCCTTCCCACCGGGATCGCCGCCCAGCGGTTCGTGACGGCTCCGGGCGAGACCGTGCTCGGCTTCACCGACCCGGCCGCCGTCCGGCGCACCGTGCCGGTCCTGGAGGGCGGCGAGACCCGTGACGCCCCTCCCGTGGTCTGGCGTACGGGCGCCCGCTCGACCGAGCCCCATCTGCTCGTCATGGGGCGCCCCGGAAGCGGCACCACCAGCCTGCTGCGCTCGATCGCCCTCCAGGCGCTCGCGCACGGCGACGTCGTGATCGTGGACGGCAACGGGACCGGCGAGTACGCCAGCCTCAGTGGCCGTACGGGCGTCCTCGCCGTGGAGTGCGGGCTCTCGGGCGCGCTGTCCGGTCTCGAATGGGCCGCCAACGAGACGGAACGGCGGCTGATCGCCGCCAACCGCGCCCGGCAGTCGGGGCACGCCGTGCCCGAGGACACCAAGCGCCCGCTGTGGCTGCTGCTGGACCGGCCGGGCGCCTTCACCCATCCGGCGGCCGCCGACGGGCGGCCCGATCCGCAGGAGCTGCTCCAGGTGCCGCTGCGGCACGGCAGGGCCGCGAACGTGACGGTGGTCGTGGCGGAACAGCTCGACACCCTGGACGCGGTCAGCCGGACCGTACGGACGCACACCCGCGCCCGGGTCGTGCTCGGCGCCGCCACCCGTGACGAGCTGGCGTCGGTCCTCGGAGCGCCGCCGCACACCACGCCCACGCCGGAGACCCCCGCCGGCCGGGGCTACGCGCGACTCGGTTCCGGTCCGGTGCTCAGGCTCCAGGTCCCGGCGACACCCGATCCGTACGACGACGCCACCAGCGAGGCGCACCGGCGGGCGGTGCTGGATCTGCTGCCGGACCGGCACACCCCGCCCGGCGCGACGACGGAACCCACCGACACCGCCCCCAGGGCGGCCGACCCCCGACCGGCGCCCGACCCGCCCGCACGCACGCGGGTGGGGCCGCGCCCCCGGCAGAGCCAGGCGCCGGTGCCCACCGCGGTCCCGGCCGAGGGCTGACCCCAGGGGCACCGCGAGCCGTACGCGCACGAAGGGCGCCCACGAAGGGCGCCGAGGTCAGGCGACGAACGTCCGGGGTGTGTCCGCGCCGGCGCGCGCGCCGCTCTCCACGAGGCGGGCGGCCGCCGCCAGCCGGACCGCCGCCTCGTCGGCGACGGGGCCGCCGACGGTGAACGGCAGCCGCACATAGCCCTCGAAGGCACCGTCGACCCCGAAGCGCGGCCCGCCCGGCACCCGTACGCCGACCCGTTCGCCCACCTCCGCGATGCGCGAGCCGGACAGTCCGCCGGTGCGCACCCACAGCGTCAGCCCGCCGCGCGGCACGTCGAACTCCCAGCTCGGCAGCTCCCTGCGGACGGCCGCCACCAGCGCGTCCCGGTTCTCCGCCGCCTGGGCGCGCCGGATACCGACCGCCTGCTCCCAGCCGCCGGTGCCCATCAGCCAGTTGATCGCCAGCTGTTCGAGCACGGGGGTGCCGAGGTCCGCGTAGGCGCGGGCGGCGACCAGGGAGCGGATGACCTCGGGCGCGGCCCGTACCCAGCCGATGCGCATGCCCGCCCAGAACGCCTTGCTGGCGGACCCGACGGTGAGGACCGCGCTGCCCGCGGGGTCGAAGGCGCAGACGGGCGGCGGGAGTTCGGCGCCAGGCCCGTCCCCGGCCCCGTCCTCGTCCAGCCCGTCCAGATACAGCTCGGACATCGTCTCGTCGACGACCAGCACGGTGCCCGCCGAACGCGCCGCCTCGACCAGCTGTCTGCGCTGGTCCTCACCGGCCAGGGCGCCCGTCGGGTTGTGGAAGTCGGCGACGACGTAGGCGAGCCGGGGCGCGGCGTCCCTCAGTACCTGCCGCCAGCGGGGCAGGTCCCAGCCGGCCAGCCCCTCGGCCATGGCGACGGGGACGAGCCGGGCGCCCGCCTCGCGCATCAGCTGGAGGATGTTCGCGTAGCTCGGCGACTCGACGGCGACGCGCTCGCCGCGCCCGGCGAAGAGATGGCAGATGGCGTCGATCGCGCCCATCGCGCCGGTGGTGACCATGATCTGCTCGGGCATGGTCGGGATGCCGCGCGCCGTGTAGCGGTCGGCGAGGGTCTGGCGCAGCGCGGGGAGCCCCGCCGGGTAGTCGCCGTGGGTGTGCGCGTACGGCGGCAGTTCGTCCAGGGCGCCCCGGACGGCGGTGGTGAGCCAGGGCTCGGGCGCGGGCAGGGCCGCGCAGCCGAGGTCGATCATCGAGCCGAGGGCGTCCGGCGGCAGCGGTTCGAGACCGCGGGCGGGCAGCGGGTTCCCGGCGGGTACGGCGGTCCAGCTGCCGGCGCCTCTGCGTGATTCGAGGAACCCCTCGGCGCGCAGGGCCTCGTACGCGGCGGCGACCGTCGTGCGGCTGACGGAGAGAGCGAGGGCCAGTTCGCGTTCGGCGGGGAGCCGGGCGGCGACCGGTACGCGGCCTTCGAGGACGAGCAGCCGGACGCCGTCGGCGAGGGCGCGATAGGCGGGGGGTTTGCGGGTGCCGGGGCCGGCGGGTCGCGGCCGCTGGGCATGGAGTTGGCGTGCGAGCTGAGCCGAGCCGACCGCCGAAGTCCACTGAGTCATCGAAATCAGTCCACCTTCCCCGAATTGGCCATGGTTGGCCTTCGGCTCCCCGCCACAGGGTGACACGTACCAGTCCACTCGTTCCACTCCAGGAGGACAGCGCCTTGTCCGTCACGCCCGCTCTCCGTGGGAAGCGGCTCCCCCGCCGGCTCGTCCAGCTCTACGCCGGTCTGACGCTGTACGGCGTGAGTTCGGCCCTGCTGGTCAGGGGTGGTCTGGGGCTGGAACCGTGGGGTGTGCTGCACCAGGGCCTGTCCGAACTCACCGGTCTGACCATGGGGGTCGTCTCGATCCTCGTCGGCGCGGTCGTGCTGCTGCTGTGGGTCCCTATCCGGCAGCGTCCCGGGCTCGGCACGGTCTCCAACGTCCTCGTGGTCGGCATCGCGATGGACGGCGCCCTGGCCGTCGTCCCGGACGGCCGCGTCCTCGCCGTACGGATCCCGCTGCTCATCGGCGGCATCGTCCTGAACGGCGCGGCCACCGGTCTCTACCTCGCCGCCCGGTTCGGCCCCGGCCCCCGCGACGGACTGATGACGGGGCTGCACCGGCTCACCGGCCGGTCGGTACGGCTGGTGCGCACGGCGATCGAGGTGGCCGTCGTCGCCACCGGCTTCGTCCTCGGCGGCTCCGTCGGGATCGGCACGATCGCCTACGCGCTGGCGATCGGACCGCTCGCCCAGCTGTTCCTGCGGGTCTTCAGCGTCCCTGCGACGGACGGTGGCGGCACGGTCGTCGCCGGAGGTTCTCCGGAGCGGGTCATACTTCGGCCGTGACTCCCGTACGCCACCCCTATCTGGACCATCCGTCGCCGATCCCGTTCGCCCACCGCGGCGGCGCGGCCGACGGGATCGAGAACACGGCGGCAGCCTTCCGGCGCGCCGCCGGTCTCGGTTACCGCTATTTCGAGACCGATGTGCACACCACGGCCGACGGCCGGCTCGTCGCGTTCCACGACGAGACCCTGGACCGGGTGACCGACATGCGCGGCCGGATCTCCGAGCTGACGTGGAGCGAGATCAGCCGGGCCAGGGTCGGCGGCGAGCCGCTCGCGCTCTTCGAGGACCTTCTCGACGAGTTCCCGGACGCCCGCTGGAACATCGACATGAAGGCGGAGCCGGCCCTGGTCCCGCTGATCGAGCTGATCCGGCGGACGGACAGCTGGGACCGGATGTGTCTGGGCTCGTTCTCGGAGGGGCGGGTCGCGCGGGCGCGGCGGCTGGCGGGGCCCCGGCTCGCCACGTCCTACGGCGTGCGCGGGGTCCTCGGCCTGCGGCTGCGCGCGTACGGGGCGCCCGTGCCGGTCCGCGGGGGCGCCGTCTGCGCGCAGGTCCCGCAGGACCGGGGCGGGGTGCGGGTGGTCGACGAGCGCTTCGTGAGGACGGCGCACGCCCGTGGTCTCCAGGTGCACGTGTGGACCGTCAACGAGGCCGATCGGATGCGGGCCCTCCTGGACCTTGGTGTGGATGGCATCATGACCGATCATCTGGAGACGCTGCGCGCGGTGTTGACCGAGCGCGGCGTCTGGCACTGACCGGTACGGATGTCCCCTCCGGGGGCGAATTGAGGGGGCGCGGGGTGACCGCCGACACCGCGGGCCTGACCGACGACGAGACGGGCCGCATACGTGAGCAGCGCGGCTGGTACTTCTACGATTTCGCGTGTTCCGTCTACTCGACGAGCGTCGTCACCGTCTTCCTCGGCCCGTATCTGACGTCCGTGGCGAAGGCCGCGGCCGACGCGGACGGTTTCGTCCATCCGCTGGGCATCCCGGTGCGGGCCGGTTCGGTCTTCGCGTACGCGGTGTCCGTGTCGATCGTGCTGGCCGTGCTGCTGATGCCGCTGGCCGGCGCGGTGGCGGACCGGACGGGGCGCAAGAAGCCGATGCTCGCCGTCTCGGCGTACGTCGGGGCCGGGGCGACGGCGGGCATGTTCTTCCTGGAGGGCGACCGCTACGCGCTGGGTGTCGTCCTGCTGATCGTGGCGAACGCCTCGCTGGCGGTGTCCATGGCGCTCTACAACGCCTACCTGCCCCAGATAGCCACGCCCGACGAGCGCGACGCCGTGTCCTCGCGGGGCTGGGCGTTCGGCTACACCTCGGGGGCCTTCGTCCTCGTACTGAACCTGATCCTCTACACCGGCCACGAGTCGTTCGGCGTCTCCGAGTCGGCGGCCGTACGGATCTGTCTGGCGTCCGCCGGTGTCTGGTGGGGCGCGTTCACGCTGGTACCGCTGAGCCGGCTGCGCGACCGGCGGGTGGTGAGGGACGGCGGCAAGGCGGGCGAGGGGGCGGTCGGTACGGGCTGGCGCCAGCTGATGGCCACCCTGCGCGACATGCGCCGCCATCCCCTGACGCTCTCCTTCCTGCTCGCGTATCTGATCTACAACGACGGCGTGCAGACGGTGATCTCCCAGGCGTCGATCTACGGCTCCGAGGAGCTGGGTCTCGACCAGACGACCCTGATCACGGCCGTGCTGCTGGTGCAGATCCTGGCGGTGGCGGGCGCGCTCGGCATGGGACGGCTGGCGCGGACCCATGGGGCCAAAAGGACGATTCTCGCCTCGCTGGCCGTGTGGACGGCGATCCTGGCGGCCGGGTACTTCCTGCCCGCCGGGAAGCCGGTCTGGTTCTTCGCCCTCGCCGCGGCGATCGGCATGGTCCTCGGCGGCAGCCAGGCGCTGTCGCGTTCGCTGTTCTCGCATCTCGTGCCGCGCGGCAAGGAGGCCGAGTACTTCGCCGCGTACGAGATGAGCGACCGGGGGCTGAGCTGGCTGGGGCCCCTGGTGTTCGGCCTCGCCTATCAGGTCACCGGCAGCTACCGGGACGCGATTCTCTCCCTGGTGGTCTTCTTCGTGATCGGTTTCGCGCTGCTGGCGCGGGTACCCGTACGCCGTGCCGTGGCGGAGGCGGGAAACCCCGTGCCGGAGCGGATTTAGACGTTGAAGTGAAAGCGCGGTAGTGTACGCCGTTGGCCTGCCAGCCGGACCGTTACCGCATGTCACAGAAGCGAAAACACGGGATGACATCCAGCGCTAGATGTGACAAACCGGGCACTGGTGGGTAAACAAGGGGCGGCACGACGGGCGACGCATGACCCGCAACGGGAATCTTTACCGCCGACCGGACGTTGACCGGATGACGACGACAGCGACACCTGTCCTGTGGGCGACAAGCCCGGGAGGCACGATTCATGAGTGAGCGAGCTCTCCGCGGCACGCGACTTGTGGTTACCAGCTACGAGACGGACCGCGGCATCGATCTGGCCCCGCGCCAGGCGGTGGAGTACGCATGCCAGAACGGCCATCGATTTGAGATGCCGTTCTCGGTAGAGGCGGAAATTCCGCCGGAGTGGGAGTGCAAGGCGTGTGGCGCCCAGGCACTCCTGGTGGACGGGGATGGTCCCGAGGAGAAGAAGGGCAAGCCTGCGCGTACGCACTGGGACATGCTCATGGAGCGACGCACACGCGAGGAGTTGGAGGAGGTGCTGGCCGAACGGCTGGCCGTCCTGCGCTCCGGCGCCATGAACATCGCGGTGCACCCGCGGGACAGCCGAAAGTCGGCCTGACCCTCTCGGTACCGCCACAACAGCACATGCGAGAAGCCGTGGGCCGCGACACATTCCGTGTCGCGGCCCACGGCTTCTCGCCGTGTCCGCCCCCGGCGGGTGGCTCGGGGGGCGGACGCCCTCAGTGCGTCAGGGGCGGCCGGGGCCCGTCGTGGCCCGAGTCACCCGGCGGGCGCGGCTCGTCGTGCCTGATGACCTCGCCCTGCACGACCTTGCCGTCCGGGCGGGACATCCGTGCCTGCTGGGCCTGCTGGTACGCCTCCCCGAGACTTCCGGGCCCGGCGGCGCGCATCCGGCGCTCCAGGGACCGCTCGGCCCTGCGGCTCAGCAGCGAGCGCACCGGGGGCAGCAGCAGCACCAGGCCGACGGCGTCGGAGATCAGCCCCGGCAGCATGATCAGCAGGCCGCCCAGCATCAGGAAGCCGTTGCCGGAGCGGGTGTTGGCGCTCTCGTCCGAGCTGCCCGCGTCGGGGTTCTCCTGCTGCCGCTGCGCCCGCTGGAGCGTCTCGGTGAGATTCTTGAACGCCCGCCGGCCCGCCCGCTTCACCACCACCGCGCCCAGGATGCCCGCGCCGATCAGCAGCAGCAGTACGGTCAGCCCGTTCGTCGCCTCGGCCACGACGGTCAGCAGCCAGATTTCGAGCACCAGCCAGAGAGCGATGCCCAGGGGGACAATTCTGCGCGCTCGCGAGCGCTTCGGGGCCGCGGGAGGCGGTGCGCCGGTCGTCATGACTCCAGTGTGCCTGGCGGCGGCTCGCGTTGTCGTACGAGGGGCGGCCGGATTCAGAGGGGCTTCCGGCCGAGCATCCGGTTCGCCCGGGTACCGACGCCCCAGGCGGTGACCCGCCAGAGCGCCTCCACGAGGATGTCCCGGCTCATCTTCGAATCGCCCAGCTCACGGTCGACGAAGGTGATCGGCACCTCTACGACATGGCAGCCGGCCTCGACGGCACGGCGGGCGAGGTCGACCTGGAAGCAGTACCCCTGCGAGGCGACCTCCTCCAGACCGAGCCGGTCGAGCGTCTCCGTACGGAAGGCGCGGAAACCGCCGGTGATGTCGCGCAGCGGCAGACCGAGCAGTGCCCGCGAGTAGGTGCTGCCGCCGCGGGAGATCATCTTCCGACTCCGCGGCCAGTTCACCACCCGCCCGCCGGGCACCCAGCGCGAGCCGAGCACCAGATCGGCGCCCTTGAGCGCGGTCAGCAGACGGGGCAGTTCCTCGGGCTGGTGGGAGCCGTCGGCGTCCATCTCGACCAGCACGCCGTAGCCGTGCTCCATGCCCCAGTGGAAGCCCGCCAGATAGGCGGCGCCCAGCCCTTCCTTGCCCTTGCGGTGCAGGACGTGGACCTGGCCGTCGTCGGCGGCGAGTTCGTCGGCGAGCTTCCCGGTGCCGTCGGGGCTGTTGTCGTCGGCCACCAGGATGTCGGCCTCCGGGACCGCCGCGCGCACGCGGCCGACGGTCCGTTTGATGTTCTCCGCCTCGTTGAAGGTCGGGATGATCACCAAGGCTGCGCCGAGCGGGCCGTACTGCCTCTGACCACCGTCGTTCACAACTGCCCCTTAATCGCCGTACGCAGAAGTACCACCTTAGCGAGCACGCGGGGGGTGTCCGTCCACACGGTCGCGGGGTGTCGGAGGGGACGGGGCACGGGCGGCCGGAATCCGGCGGTCCGGGCGGCCGGGCAGGGGATCCGGGTAGGGATCCGGGGCCTGGGGATCGGGTCCCGGCGTCCTTCGGGCCGACCTGGGACCCGCCGGCTGCGGGTCGACCGAGAGCCGTTGTCTACTGAACGCCGGGGCCCTACCCGGGTCTCACCCGCCGACCGGCAGAAACCTTCCCTCGCCCCCGAGGCGCGGGCGCTGAACCTGGCTCCCAGCGGTGGCGCGCCGGTGCGGCACGCCACCCCATGACCCAGCGGCGTTCGACGACTGCGTGGGAGTTGCCGGTCGGACGTCGTTTGGTGGACCCGGCCGAACCTACCGGCCGGTGAGTGCGTGCTGTCAACACTCCTCCCACCTGCGGAAATTACCTGTATCAGCAGGTCAGCGGGGAAGATCCGCTGGTCGCGACAGTGACCGACGGGCATCGGTCGGCCGTACGGAAACGCGGGTACATCACTCGTTCGGTCGCACGAACACCGTACGTCCGCCCACCACGGTCCGCAGACAGCGGGGCAGAGCCACGCCGGGCGTCAGATCCGGCAGGCCCGGCGTGCCCGAACGCGGGTCGGTGGACCAGCGGGAGACCCGGTCGTCGGGGGCCTGGACGATCAGTTCCTCGGTGCGCCAGACCGCGTAGTCGGCGGGGGCACCGGGGACGAGCACCCCCGTGTCGTCCCGGCCGACCGCGCGACCGCCGCCGCGCGTGTGGGCGGTGAAGCCGGCGCGTACCGAGATCCGGTGGGCGGGGGTGCGGTGGAAGGCGGCGGCCCTGATCGTGTCCCAGGGGTCGAGCGGGGTGACGGGGCTGTCCGAGCCGAAGGCGAGCGGGACACCGGCGCGCAGGAGCGCCGCGTACGGGTTGAGCGTGCCGGCGCGCGCCTCACCGAGCCGGTCGGCGTACATGCCCGCCGTACCGCCCCACGCCGCGTCGAAGGCGGGCTGGACGGCGGCGGTGAGGCCGAGTTCGGCGAAGGCGGCGACGGTCTCGGGGGTGAGCATCTCGGCGTGCTCGACCCGGTGGCGGGCGGCCCGGATCCGGGCGAGGCCGAGCGTCTCGGCGGCAGCGCGCGTCCCGGCGACGACGGCGGCGGTCGCGGCGTCCCCGATGGCGTGGAAGCCCGCCTGGAGACCGGCCTCGGTGCAGGCGGTGACATGGGCGGCGATGCCGGCCGCGTCGAGATGCGCGGTGCCGGTGTGGGGCGCGTCGGCGTACGGCTCGCTCAGCCAGGCGGTGTGCGAGCCGAGGGAGCCGTCCACGAAGAGGTCGCCCGCCGCGCCGACGGCGCCGAGTCCACGGATCCGCGCCGCGCCCTTGGCGTCGCTGATCAGCTCGGCCCAGTAGCCGTGGACGCGTGGGCCCGGTTCCTCGCCCGCGAGCCGCAGGAGCCCGGTGAAGTCGTCCTCGTCGGAGATCTCGGGGCCCGCGCACTCGTGGAGCGTGCCGATACCGAGCGATGCCGCGCGGGCGCGTGCGACGCGCTGCGCCTCGGTGCGCTGCGCCGGGGTCACCGCTCCGTGCGCGGCGGCGCGCACGGCGTGGTGGGCGTCGCCGGTCAGCGGGGCGTCCCGATGGAATCCGGCCAGATCGCGGACGCCGGGCACCAGGTCGAGCAGTGCGGTGGTGACCACGGCCGAGTGGACGTCCACCCGCGTCAGATAGAGCGGCCTGCCGCCCGCCGCCTCGTCCAGTTCCGCTCGGGCGGGGGCCCGGCGCTCGGGCCAGCGCGCGGCGTCCCAGCCGTGCCCGAGGAGCACCCGGTCTCCGGGGTGCGCGGCGCGGTGGGCGCGGACGAGGGCGAGCGCGTCGCCGAGGGTCCTGGCGCCGGACAGGTCGAGTCCGGTGAGGGCGAGTCCGGTGGCGGTGGTGTGGACGTGCGCGTCGGTGAACGCCGGGGTGACGAGGGCGCCTTCGAGGTCCACGGTCTCGTCGACCCCGGAGGCGAAGGAGTCCGCGGCGCCTTCGGAGCCGACCCAGGCGACATGGCCGCTCTCGACGACCATCGCGGTGGCGAAGGGGTCGGCGGGGCTGTGGACGTCTCCACCGCGCAGCAGCACGGTGCGGGGTTCGCTCGGGGTCCGGGGGGCGGCGCGATCGTTCATGCCGCCCAGTCTCCCGCCCCGCCGGACGGCGGCTGCACGCAGGGGTGGGCATCGGTCCGGAACCCCCGGAGGCGGACCGGGCCCCGGGGGAATGCCGCCTAGAAGTGCGGTCCCCGTGCCTCGTACGGCGTGGACAGGACGACCGTCGTACGGGTGGAGACACCCGCCAGGGTGCGGATACGGGTCAGCAGGTGCTCCAGCTCCAGCGGGGTGGCCACCCGCACCTTGAGGATGTAGTTCTCCTCGCCCGCCACGCTGTGGCACGCCTCGATCTCGGGGATCGGGGCGAGCCGCTCCGCGATGTCGTCCGGCGCGCTGGGGTCGAAGGGTTTGACCGAGATGAAGGCCGTCAGGGGCAGGCCGACGGCCTCCGGGTCGACGACGGCGGCGTAACCCCGTACCACTCCGCGCTGCTCCAGCCTGCGGACCCGCTGATGCACCGCCGAGGTGGACAGACCCGTGGCCTTGCCCAGGTCGGTGTAGCTCATCCGCCCGTCCTTGACGAGCAACTCCACGATCTGACGATCCAGCTCCTCCATGCGGATCAACCTATTGCCCGAGGAGGCTTCCGGCACAGCCGAGGGCGTACCCGATCGTCACGCGCGCCGGGCATGTGACGAAGACCACAGGTATGTCACGGGGTCCGTCGAGACCTCACGGTTACCCGGCTCGCGCGACGGGAATTGCTTGGTGTGGTCGAGGCCGCACGTGGCCGTTCGGCCCACCCGAGGGGGAGTGTCTCCATGCAGAGCCTGAAGCGCGCCGGACGTATCGAACCGGAGCCCGTTGAACCCGTCGAGGCCGATGATCTCGACTCCTGCGACACCTTCGAGATGTACCGGGTCGTGTGCCCGGACTGCTCGCAGCCGATCGCCCTGCTGGCGGACGAGGACCGCCTCCCGGAGCACGCGCTCTGCCCCAGCCCGTGGACCCCGTTCGTGCTCACCGTGTGCGCGGGTACGGGCCGTCCGGCCCGGGACGCCCGGCCGGCCGACGAATCGCTCGACGCCCAGGAGCAGGACACCGCACTGCTGCTGACGCTCCCCCAGGGGCTGGACTGGCGGACACAGCCGTTCTCCCACGCGGGCGGGGCGCGCCCGTTCAAGCTGCCGCATCTGCGGCGGCACGCCGCCTGACGCGCCATCACATGAGGTCCGGGCGGGAATCGGCCGATCGCTGACCGCCCGACCTGATCGCCCGTCAATTCGCTTGGCCCGTCCGCCGGTTGGTGACGACCGACGGACGGACCCGGTCCGGCGAGCGGGTGTTCAGCGGGTCTCGGGCCCCGCGAGGTGCCGCGCGATCACCATGCGCTGGATCTGGTTGGTGCCTTCGACGATCTGGAGCACCTTCGCCTCGCGCATGTAGCGCTCGGCGGGGAAGTCGGCCGTGTAGCCGTATCCGCCGAGCACCTGGACGGCGTCCGTGGTCACCTGCATCGCGGTGTCCGTGCAGAACAGCTTCGCCATCGCCGCCTGCCGGGAGAACGGCAGGCCGGCGTCGCGCAGCCGCGCCGCCGCGAGGTACAGGGCCCGTCCCGCCTCGATACGGGTGGCCATGTCGGCGAGCATGAAGCGCAGGCCCTGGAAGTCGGCGATGGGGCGGCCGAACTGGCGGCGCCCCGTCGCGTACTCCACCGCCTCGTCGAGGGCCGCCTGGGCGACACCCACGGCGCAGGCCGCGATCCCCAGCCGTCCGGAGTCGAGCGCGGAGAGCGCGATCGCGAAGCCCTGTCCCTCGTCCCCGATCCGCCGGTCGTCGCCGAGCCGGACGCCGTCGAAGTGGAGCTGGGCGGTGGGCGAGCCGTTCATGCCCATCTTCTTCTCGGGCGCGGCGGCGGTCAGGCCCTCGGCGTCCCCGGGCACCAGGAAGGCCGAGATGCCTCCGGCGCCCTCGCCCCCGGTGCGCGCGAGCACGGTGTAGAAGTCCGCGACACCGCCGTGGGTGATCCATGCCTTGGTGCCGGTGATCACCCAGTCGTCGCCGTCCCTGACGGCCTTCGTGCTCAGGGAGGCGGCGTCGGAGCCGGAGGCGGGCTCGGAGAGGCAGTACGCGCCGAGCAGACCGCCGCCCAGCATGGCGGGGAGGTACGTGGCCTGCTGGTCGGCGGTGCCGTACGTGGCGAGCGCGTGGCAGGACAGGGAGTGGACGCTGACGCCGAGGCCGACGGTGAGACGGGCCGCGCCGAGCTCTTCGAGGACTTGGAGCCAGACCTCGTACGGCTGGTCGCCGCCGCCGTGTTCGGAGTCGTACGGGAGGCCGAGAAGGCCCGATTCGGAGAGGAGGGAGAAGGTCTCCCGCGGGAAGTGTCCCGCCGCCTCCTGCTCGGCCGCCACGGGGACGATCTCCCGCTCGGTGATGTCGCGTACGAGTGCGAGCAGGTCCTTGGACTCCTCGGTGGGCAGCTGACGGTCCACCGGACGCGGGGCGCGGTCGGGCATGGCGGCGCTCTCCTCCCTCTCGGGGCGCTACGGCGGTCGCGCACGCAGGGTGTGGCGGCGCCGCCGGTCGAGATCCGGGGGTGTCCCCGGACCGGATACCTACCCAGCCGATGCTGCCTTCCCGGATCACGGGGCGGGCTGACCAGCGACTGTGGCGCGTTGAGTATGCCCGATCGGCGGGGAGTAGTCACGGGCGGCCGGATCCCGCACGGGGGTCCGGGCCCGTCCCGTCCGCACGCCGCCGGGGGAGCCGCCGGGCAGACGCTCAGGCCGCTGCCGGGGGGTCTCCGGGCTCCGCCGAGTGTGCCGGAACTTGGTCCGCACCATTGACCCACTGGTCTAGTCCTTCTAACGTCCCGGTGAACACTCTTCGCGTCCATGCCAAGTCGACGGCAGGGGCGTCGATCTCCCTCCCCACGAGGAGACACCATGCTCAGACCGCACCGTCCCCGCGCCCGTTTCCGGGCGCTCGTCGCCGCGGCGTGTACCGCCGCTCTCGGCGTCACCCTGCTCGCCGGCGCCGGAACCGCGGCCGCCGGCCAGGAGAAGGCCCCGGCGGCGGCCCCCACAGCCGCCGGTGAGAAGGTCATCGGATACTTCGCCAACTGGGGTGTCTACGACCGCAATTACCACGTCAAGAACATCGAGACCTCCGGGTCCGCCGACAAGCTGACGCACATCAACTACGCGTTCGGCAACGTCCAGGGCGGCAAGTGCACGATCGGCGACGCCTTCGCCGACTACGAGAAGGCCTACACCGCCGACCAGAGCGTCGACGGTGTCGCCGACGCCTGGGACCAGCCGCTGCGGGGCAACTTCAACCAGCTCCGCAAGCTCAAGGAGATGCACCCGGACCTCAAGGTGATCTGGTCGTTCGGCGGCTGGTCCTGGTCGGGCGGCTTCGGTGAGGCGGCGAAGGACCCGGCCGCGTTCGCCAAGTCCTGCCACGACCTGGTCGAGGACCCCCGCTGGGCCGATGTCTTCGACGGCATCGACATCGACTGGGAGTACCCGAACGCCTGTGGTCTGACCTGCGACACCAGCGGGCCCGACGCGTTCGCGAACATGGCGTCGGCGCTCCGTACGGAGTTCGGCGGCGACAGCCTGGTCACGGCGGCCATCACCGCCGACGGGTCCGAGGGCGGCAAGATCGACGCCACCGACTACGGCACGGCGGCCCAGTACCTGGACTGGTACCTGCCGATGACGTACGACTTCTTCGGCGCGTTCGCGGCGCAGGGCCCCACGGCCCCGCACTCGCCGCTCACGTCGTACGACGGCATCCCGCAGGAGGGCTTCAACTCCGACGCGGCGATCACCAAGCTGAAGGCCAAGGGAGTTCCCGCGGAGAAGCTGCTGCTCGGCATCGGCTTCTACGGCCGGGGCTGGACCGGGGTCACCCAGTCCGAGCCGGGCGGTTCGGCGACGGGCGCGGCGGCCGGCACGTACGAGGCGGGCATCGAGGACTACAAGGTCCTGAAGAACACCTGCCCGGCCAACGGCACCGTGGCCGGTACGGCGTACGCGCACTGCGGCAGCGACTGGTGGAGCTACGACACCCCCGCCACCATCGGCACCAAGATGGACTACAAGAACGAGCAGGGCCTGGGAGGCACCTTCTTCTGGGAGCTCAGCGGCGACACGACCGACGGTGAGCTGATCAAGGCGATCGACTAGCCGCTCGGGGACACGCGATCCCTCGGCGGACGGCGCCGGGCGGGCTCAGCGGGCCCGTCCGGCGCTTGCGCGTCCGGGGCGCTTCCTGACGTTCCGTCAGCGGCCGGTGTACGGGCGGAAGTCCGGGTCCGGCGGCGGCGCCGGGCACTCCGGCGCGAACTCCTCGATCGTGTTCAGCGTGTGACGCAGCATCCGCACCAGCAGATCGCGCGGGATCTCCCGGGTCAGCTCGCCGCGGTGCTCCAGCCATTCGAGCGTCAGCCACTCGACGCTGCTGAGCCAGCCGAGCAGGGCGAGCCGGGCGATCGGCGGGATGTCCTGGCGGCCGTAGGCGCCCTCGGCGACGGTGGAGACCAGTCCCGTACGCACCGCGTCGCGGATCGCCTGCACCTGGGTGTCGAAGCCGACGCCGCCCGTGATGATCGTCCGGTAGGCGGCCTCGTTGAACTCGGCGAACCGGAGGTACGCCTCCACCGTGCGCTGGACGCGCTGGGTGCTCGGCAGACCGGCGCCGCCCGCCGCGAGCGAGACCAGCTCCATCACCGAGTCCTCGATGATGGCGAGGTAGTAGCCGCGCTTGTTCTTGAAGTAGTAGTAGATCAGCCCCTTGGCGACACCCGCGTGCTGGGCGATGTCGTCCATCGACAGGGCGTCGTACGACGTGTCGGCGAACAACTTCCGGCCGGTGGCGATGAGTTCGGAACGGCGCAACTGCGCCCGCTCGCTCTCGCCACGCTGCTGCCTGTTGTTCAAATCCGCGCGTCCCAGGTCTCGGCCGTCTCAGGAGATCCGCAGTATGGCAGACCCGCCGACGGCGGCCGAGGCCGCCCGCGGCGCCGGGGAGGACCCCCGGCGCCGGGAGACGGCTCAGCGCACTCCTACGGCCTCCAGCGCCTTGCGCTGGGCCGAGGTGGGCTCGACGGGCCAGTAGAGGTAGCAGACACCGCCGGTGCCGGAGACGACCGCGCCCGAGGCGTTGTAGCGCTTGGTCCGCAGCCAGATGTTCTCCCACTCACGGCGCCGGTAGATCCGCCGCACGGCCTCGTTGCTCGGTGACGCGGGGTCGTTGGCGATCACGTCGCCGGCCGTCGTGAAGCCGATCACGGTCATCAGGTGGCCGGAGGTGCCGTAGCCGGCCCCGGTCAGCTCGCTCGCCAGGAAGGACTGCGAGGTGATGACCGGGATGCCCGCGCGGATCAGCCGCTCGACGTCGGTGAGCGAGCCGAGCCGGGTGACGACCGCGTTCATGTCCTTGTACCCGGCCGCATAGGCCGCGTTGAAGGGCCAGTTGCCACAGCCGTCGTACTGGTAGTCGAAGGTGAACCGGGCCGCGTGGCAGACCTGCGGGTCGTCGAAGTCCGGGTTCACCCAGGCCAGATCGGCGGGGGTGGGCTTGCGGCCCCAGTACTCGATGATCATCTGTGACGAGGTGGGGCTGCACCACGCCTCGCCGCCGTTGTCGTACTCCGGGTACTGGCCCACGTGCGTGTTCTGCGAGTAGCGCGGCACCGCCAGCTCGCGGGCCACCTGGTGCGCGGCGGCCGGGACGGTGAACCGGTCGGGGATGTCCGAGGCCATCGCGCCCACCCGCCGGACCGTGGGTGTGAGCGTGGTGCCCGGCTTGCGGTGGAGCGTGAGGCGGAGCTGGTACGACACGAGGCGCAGACCGCTCGCCGGGTCGTCGAGGGCGAGGGTGTCGGTCCAGACGCTGCTGCGGTCGTCCGTCTGGTCGTCGACGGACGTACGGCGGATGTCGCCGTCCCCGGACGCCCAGCGGCCCATCACGTACCAGGGGGTCGCCCCGCCGTCGGAGTAGGTGCCGCGCAGCTCGGTCTGGATCCAGGTGCCCGCGGGGGTCTCGGCGTTCCAGGAGGCGATCGCCTCGGTGGCCGGGACGCCGGAGCGATGGACGGGCGAGGTCCAGGTGGCGTACTCCCAGGTGCTGGTCGCCCCGGTGTGCGGGTCCGTGTAGTCGGTGCTGCCCGCCGGTACGCCGATGACGAGTCCGGAGCGACCGCCGGAGAGGACCTTCGTGCCGTCGGCCGTGCCGCCGCGCCAGTCGGCGGCACAGCTCCAGAACCGGTTGTCCACTCCGGTGGGCGCGCGGTGGGGCGCGGTCGCGGGTCCGGAGCGGGCGGACGGTGCGGAGGGCGCGGCGGCCAGGGCGGGCGTGGCGGCGGAGAGCGCGCCCGCGCCGGCCGCGGCGAGGGCGGTGGCGAGCACCGTACGGCGCGACGCCGGGCTGTTCCAGGATGCTGCTGTGCTGTTCATGGGACCCCCGGGTCACTGGTCACTTCACTGGTATGTGCACGACAGTCCGTCAACTATCGCGGCTCCCGATCCGCTTCGGCCAGCGATTCGTCCCGCGTCGCCGGACCAATATTGGTCTCCACCACTGATACCCCTCCCCCGCGCGGGAGCACGCCGCGTCCCACCCGTCCGCGCATAGGCTGACCGGGTGGACGACCTCACCGAAGCCGCGACGACCCTGCGCGCACTGCCGCCGTCCTGCGGCCAGGTCCGGCTGGTCGCGGTCGACGGGCACGCCGGTTCCGGCAAGAGCACCTTCGCCGGGCGGCTCGCCGCCGCGCTCGGCGGCGCGCCCGTCCTGCGCCTGGACGACCTGGCCACGCACGACGCGTTCTTCGACTGGACGCGGCGGCTCACCGACGACGTGCTCGGCCCGCTCTCGCGGGGCGCGACCGCGCGGTACGCGCCGTACGACTGGACGCAGCGGCGCTTCCGTGCGCCCCTGCCGCTGCCTCCCGCGCCGGTCGTCCTGGTCGAGGGGGTGGGCGCGGGCCGGGCCGCCGTACGGCCGTGGCTGGCGAGGCTGCTGTGGATGGACCGGGGCGCCGAGGAGTCCTGGCGGCGGGGCCGCGAGCGCGACGGCCCGGAGCTGTCGGCCTTCTGGGACGGCTGGACGCGGGCGGAGACGCGCCATTTCGCGGCCGATCCCTCGCGTCCCTTCGCCGATGTTCTGGTGCGCGAGTGGCAGGAGGGATACAAGTGGCTGCCCGGAACTCGTGCGAATGCGCCAGAGGTTGAACCTGTCACCTACGGTGACGGGACATTCCCTCCGTACTGAGCAGTCGGAAATCAGCCCCGAAGGTGCCTCAACTCGGCTTGACCAAGGGGTGGGACAGGTCTTACGTTCTCAATGTGCGGCTTTTCGGAGCCGCCGCAGACGCGAAGCCCCCGGTTGTTCCCCCGTGATCGGGGGCTTCGTTCTGCCCTCTTCGCCGTCTCCCGGCGCCGCCCCCCACCCAGCGATCACCCTGGGTCACCGGAGCGGGCGGGCGGACCGCGCCCTTAATCGCGCACCCTCTGCGCAGGTACGATGCCCCTTGGTTGGGTAGGTCTGGGGTCAATTCCCGTCCACGACAAGCTGGTTCAGCACGCTCTGCCGACGGGCGCCCGCCCGGCGGGACATCACGGGGTCATGGTTTGTGGGGGGCCTGATGGACATCGGCACGCAGGGCGCTGGAGCCCCGGCCGATCTCGCGTGGGTACGTGGCGTGGACGCCTACACGATGGGGGCGTATCCACAGGCGGAGGAGGAGTTCCGGGAGGCCGTACGGCTCGATCCCGGCATGGCGGACGGCTGGCTGGGGCTGCACGCGCTGCGGGTCGACACCACGGCCGCGCTGCTGCACATGTACCGCCACCGTGACCGCTTCGGCGAACAGCGCTCCCGCCACCGCCGCACGCTCAACTCCTGGTACTGGCTGGGCTGGTGGGTCCAGCCCGTGCTGGAGAGCCGGCGCGATCTGCTGCTCGCGCACGCCTCGCACTGGCTCGACGGCCGGCACGTGCCCGAGCTGGACCGGGCGCTCGCCGGGCTGCCGCCCGTGGACGCCGATCCGCATGTGCGCTTCCTGCACGCCTGCCGGGCCTATCTGGTCAAGGACTGGGACCAGTTGGTGCGCCACACCGAGTCCCTCGTCAACGACCCGCTGCTGGGCATCGAGGCCGGGCTCTTCGGGGGCATGGCACGCGTCCGGCTGGAGATGTACGGACAGGCCGAGCCGCTGCTCTCGACCTCGCTGATGCGCTGCCGCAGCGAACAGCCGCAGCGCAAGGAGCTGCGCTACTGGCTGGCGCGGGCGCACGAGGGGACCGGGCGCAGCGCCGCCGCGCTGCCGCTGTACCGGGCGGTGCACCGGACGGACCCGACCTTCATGGACACCGCCGCCCGGCTCGCGGCCATCACCGACTCCGACGGGTACGACGGGGCGGACGACTCGGCGGGACTCGCGTCGGTCGCGCTGGCAGGTTTCGGCCAGGACGCGCTGGACGCGCAGACCGACGGCGAGTACCCGCAGGGCGCCGACCCGCGGCCGGGCGCCGACGGCCAGTCCACCTTCGGCGTGGGTGTCCCGGCGAACCCGGTGGACCCGGTGGACGGGATACGGGAGAAGGCGGGCGTACCGTCGCAGCCCGCTCCCCCGCAGTTCCCCGACCGCCCCACCGACCCGGTCCTGCTCGCCGAGGCGCTGGCCGAGCTGGAGCGGATGGTGGGTCTGGAGCCGGTGAAGCGCCAGGTCAAGGCGTTGTCCGCACAGCTGAACATGGCGCGGTTACGGGCCGGCCAGGGGCTGCCCGTACAGCCCCCCAAGCGTCACTTCGTCTTCTCCGGCCCCTCGGGCACCGGCAAGACGACCGTCGCGCGCATCCTCGGCCGGGTCTTCTACGCGCTCGGGCTGCTCGGCGGTGACCATCTGGTCGAGGCCCAGCGGGCCGATCTGGTCGGCGAGTTCCTGGGCCAGACGGCGGTGAAGGCCAACGAGCTGATCGACTCGGCGATCGGTGGCGTGCTGTTCGTCGACGAGGCGTACAGCCTCGCCAACTCGGGCTACAGCAAGGGCGACGCGTACGGCGACGAGGCCCTCCAGGTGCTGCTGAAGCGCGCGGAGGACAACCGGAACCATCTCGTGGTGATACTCGCCGGCTATCCGGAGGGCATGGACCGGCTGCTCGCCACCAACCCCGGTCTCTCGTCCCGCTTCACGACGCGCGTCGACTTCCCCAGCTACCGGCCCCTCGAACTGACCGCGATCGGCGAGGTACTGGCCGCCGAGAACGACGACGTGTGGGACGAGGAGGCGCTGGACGAGCTGCGCAGCATCAGCGGCCATGTCGTCGACCAGGGCTGGATCGACGAGCTGGGCAACGGCCGCTTCCTGCGCACCCTCTACGAGAAGAGCTGCGCCTACCGCGATCTGCGGCTCTCGGGTTACGGCAGCACGCCGGGACGCGACGATCTCGCCACGCTGCGGCTGCCGGATCTGATGCAGGCGTACGGCGAGGTGCTGTCCGGCCGGGGGCCGCTGGACCGGGGGCGCGGTCCGGGGGACACGCCGCAGTTCTGACCCGGCCGGGGCGCGCGCCCGGCGCCGGACGACGGTCCCGGCCCCCCGGGCGTCGGACGGCGGCCGAGGTGACCGAGCCGCCCGGCGCCGGGGAGCGGGCGCGTTCAGTGCGCCAGGACCTGGTCCGACGCATCGGGCGGGCCGGCCTTGCCGCCGGACCGCAGCGCCACCGGCAGCGTCGCCTCCCGGTGGGCCGGGTCGCGCACCTCACCGACCAGCGTCTCCAGCACGTCCTCCAGCGCGACGAGCCCCAGCACCCGGCCCGACCCGTCGGCGACCTGCGCGAGGTGCGCGGCGGCCCGGCGCATCACGGTGAGGGCGTCGTCCAGTGGCAGTTCGGCCCGCAGGGTCGTCATCGGCCGCCAGATGTGCTGCGGTACGGCGCGCTCCCGCTCCTCCAGGTCGAGGACGTCCTTGACGTGCACGTACCCCATGAAGGCCCCGGTGCGGTCGGCGCAGACCGGGAAGCGGGAGAAGCCGGTGCGGACCGTCAGCTCCTCGATCTCGCGGGGCGTGACGGCGGGTGTCACCGTCACCAGCCCGGCCCGGGTGAGCAGGACGTCGGTGACCGGCCGGGAGCCCAGCTCCAGGGCGTCCTCCAGCCGCTCCTGCTCCGCCGGTTCGAGGAGACCGGCCTGACCGGAGTCCTCCACCAGCCGGTTGAGCTGCTCGCTGGTGAAGACGGCCTCCACCTCGTCCTTGGGCTCGACGCCGAAGGCCCGCAGGACCAGGCCGGCGCAGGCGCCGAGGGCCGCGGTGACGGGGCGGCAGAGCCGGGCGAAGCCGACGAGCCCGGGGCTGAGCCAGATCGCGGTCCTCTCCGGGGCTGCCATGGCGAGGTTCTTCGGGACCATCTCGCCGATGACGAGGTGCAGGAAGACGACCGCGGCGAGGGCGACGAAGAAGCCCAGGGGATGGATCAGCCCCTCGGGCACATGGGCCGCGTGGAAGAGCGGTTCGAGGAGCCGGGCCACGGTGGGCTCGGCGACGGCGCCGAGCGTCAGGGAGCAGATCGTGATGCCGAACTGCGCGGCGGCCATCATCTGCGGGAGGTTCTCCAGGCCGTGCAGCACCTGCCGCGCTCGGGCCGATCCCCCGGCGGCCAGCGGTTCGATCTGGCTGCGGCGCACCGAGACGAGCGCGAACTCGGCTCCGACGAAGAATCCGTTGGCGAGGACCAGCACGGCGGCGAAGAGGAGTTGGAGGGCGCTCACCGGGCCGCCTCCGCTTTCGCGGGAACCTTCGCGGGAGCCCGCGCCGGGCTCGCGGCGGGGGCGGGGGCCGCCGTCGGGACGGTGGCCCCCGGCGTCGCCGAGGTGCGGGCCGCCGCCGGGACCGGCGCGGGGACGTCGCCGGTGCGCACGAGGCGTACCCGCTCGGCCCGGTAGCGCCCGACCTGCCGGACGGAGAGCCGCCAGCCGGGCAGCTCGGCGCGGTCGCCGGGCGCGGGGATCCGGCCCAGCAGGTCGGCGACCAGTCCCGCCACCGTCTCGTAGGGCCCGTCGGGCACTTCGAGCCCTATCCGCTGGAGCGTGAGGACCCGGCAGCTGCCCTCGGCGTCCCAGGCGGGCCGTCCGTCGTCGGTGGCGACGGAGGCGAGTTCGGGCCGTCCGTCGCCCACGCTGTCGTGCTCGTCCAGGACCTCGCCGACGAGCTCCTCGATGATGTCCTCAAGGGTGACGACCCCCGCCGTGCCGCCGTACTCGTCGATCACCACGGCGATGGGCTGCTCGCTGCGCAGGCGCTCCAGGAGCTGCTGCACGGGCAGGGTCTCGGGCACGAGCTGGGGCTGCACGGAGATCCGGCCGACCGGTACGCGCCGGCGCTCCTGCGCCGGGACGGCGAGCGCGTCCTTGAGATGGGCCATGCCGACGATCTCGTCGATGCGCTCGCGGTAGACCGGGAACCGAGAGAGTCCGGTGGCACGCGTCAGGTTGAGCACGTCGGCCGCCGTCGCGTCCCACTGGAGGGCTATGACCTTCACGCGCGGGGTCATCACGTGCTGCGCGGTGAGGTGGCCGAGGGACAGGGTCCGTACGAAGAGGTCCGCCGTGTCCTGTTCGAGGGCGCCGGCGAGCGCGGAGTGCCGGGCCAGCGAGACCAGTTCACCGGGTGTACGGGCGGAGGCCAGCTCGTCGGTGGGCTCGACGCCGAACAGCCGCACCAGCCGGTTGGCCACCGCGTTGAGCAGGGTGATCACGGGCCGCAGGACGGTGGCGAACAGATGCTGCGGGCCCGCGACGAAGCGCGCGACCTGCAACGGCCGGGAGACGGCCCAGTTCTTCGGTACGAGCTCGCCGATGACCATCTGGACGGCGGAGGCCAGCAGCACACCGGTCACCACGGCGACTCCGGGCACGGCGCCCTCGGGGAGCCCCGTCGCGGTGAGCGGGCCGTCGAGCAGCCGGGCGAGCGCGGGCTCGGCCAGCATGCCGACGACGAGCGAGGTGATGGTGATGCCGAGCTGGGTGCCGGACAGCTGGAAGGACAGCTCCCGGAGGGACCTGACGACGGCGCGGGCGCGGCGGTCGCCGGCCGCCGCCGCGCGCTCGGCGTCCGGGCGGTCCACGGTGACGAGGCCGAACTCGGCCGCGACGAAGAATCCGTTGGCCAGGATGAGAAGGAATGCCGCGGCGAGCAGCAGAAGGGGGATGGTCATGCCGCCGCCTCTTCGAAGGCGGCGGCGCGGGTACTACCGGATGATCCGTCCATTGCTGGAGGGAGTCACTCCTCGGGTCGCAGGATGCCCCGCGGGCCGGTACTCACGGCCGTCGGATGCGGGGCGGGGCGCACCTGGCGCCTCCGTCCCCAGAGTAGCCACTGGCGCGGGCACCGCAATGTTCACGCCGGACCGGTGTCCCGGGACGCGTCCGTACCGGCGTCCGTACCCGCGTTCCCGGCGGCGTCCGTACCGGCGCCCTTGGCGGGGCCGGGGGATGTGCCCGCGCCGGCCTCCCCGGCCGTCTCCGCGCCGGTGCCGTGCGACTCCGCGAGGGTGCGCAGCGTCCGTGCGTCGCGCACGGCCTTCTGCTTGGCGACGCCGGGCTGGATGCCCAGCACGGCCAGGCTGGTGCCGTCGCTCAGGTCGAGGAAGACCCACGGGTCGCCGACGCGCAGGTTGACGCGCAGGATCTCGGCCCACTCCAGCCGCCGGGTGCGGGTGATGTTGACGACGGTGACTCCCGTGCCGTCGGCGACGACCTTGGGGCGGCTGAGGAGGACCAGCACCCCGAAGAAGAGCAGACCGACGAAGACGAAGCTGACGCGCTCCCCCGCGTTGAGCTTCTCCAGCATCACGGACATGGCCGTGATGACGACGAGCATGACCGTGCCGACCGAGAGCAGGACGGCGCGGGTGCCGTTCGGCCGGAACGTCACGGGAAGTGCGGGCGGGGCGGGGAGTTCGGGGCGGGCGGCCGGCACGGGCATCAGGGGTACGTCCTTCACAGGCGGCAGGCGTGGATGGCCGTGGTGAGGATGGCGCGGGCACCCAGTTCGTACAGGTCGTCCATGATGCGCTGCGCCTCCCTGGACGGGACCATCGCGCGGACGGCGACCCAGCCCTCGTTGTGCAGCGGCGAGACGGTGGGCGACTCCAGGCCGGGGGTGAGGGCGACGGCGCGCTCCAGGTGCTCGGCGCGGCAGTCGTAGTCCATCATCACGTACGTGCGGGCGACCAGGACGCCCTGGAGGCGGCGCAGGAACTGCTGGACCTTGGGGTCGCCGGTGTCCGCGCCGTTGCGGCGGACGACGATCGCCTCGGACCTCATGATCGGTTCGTCGACGACTTCCAGGCCGGCGTTGCGCATCGAGGTGCCGGTCTCCACGACGTCGGCGATGATCTGCGCGACGCCCAGTTCGATCGCGGTCTCGACGGCGCCGTCGAGGTGGACGACGGAGGCGTCCACGCCCTTGTCGGCGAGGTACTTGACGACGATGCCCTCGTAGGAGGTGGCGATCGTCAGCCCGCCGAAGTCGGCGACGGAGGTGGCCGTGCCGGGCTTGGCCGCGAAGCGGAACGTGGAGCGGGCGAATCCGAGCGGCAGGATCTCCTCGGCGCCCGCGCCCGAGTCGAGCAGCAGGTCGCGTCCGGTGATGCCGATGTCGAGACGCCCGGAGCTCACGTAGATCGCGATGTCGCGGGGGCGCAGGTAGAAGAACTCGACCTCGTTCTCCGGGTCGACCAGGACGAGTTCCTTGGACTCCTTGCGCTGCTGGTAGCCGGCCTCATGGAGCATCGCCGACGCTGCCCCGGAGAGTGAACCCTTGTTGGGGACGGCGATACGCAGCATGACAGCGGCTTCCTTACGTATGCGTGGGAGCGGGGGAAGGAACAGTGGACGGGAGCGGGGTCAGGGGGCCGGGGCGCCGGCGCGGCCGTACGTCCGCGGGCGCGGGGCCACGGGCCGCCGGAGGTGGTGCTCAGAGATGGGAGTAGACGTCGTCGAGCGAGATCCCGCGCGCGACCATCATCACCTGGACGTGGTACAGCAGCTGCGAGATCTCCTCGGCGGTGGCTTCGGGGCCCTCGTACTCGGCCGCCATCCACACCTCGGCGGCCTCTTCGACGACCTTCTTACCGATGGCATGCACTCCCTTGTCCACCAGCTCGGCGGTGCGGGAGGTGGCGGGGTCGCCCGTGGCGGCCTTCTGCTGGAGCTCGGTGAAGAGCTCCTCGAACGTCTTCGACATGGTGAGGACCACCCTACGCGGTCCGCACGGACCGTCAGCGCCAGGGTTCGGCGACCGTACGCAGGGTGGCCGCCGTGGCGACGGCCGCGGTGGCGGCCTCGTGCCCCTTGTCCTCGTTCGAGCCCTCCAGCCCGGCCCGGTCGAGCGCCTGCTCCTCGGTGTCGCAGGTCAGTACGCCGAATCCGACGGGCACCCCGGTGTCGATCGAGACCTGTGTCAGGCCCTGGGTGACGCCCTGGCACACGTAGTCGAAGTGGGGGGTCCCGCCGCGGATGACGACGCCGAGGGCGACGACGGCGTCGTACCCCCGGTCGGCGAGGACCTTGGCGACGACGGGCAGCTCGAAGCTGCCGGGGACCCGGAGCAGGGTCGGCTCGTCGATGCCCAGTTCACGCAGCGCGCGCACGGCGCCGTCGACCAGCCCGTCCATGACCTTCTCGTGCCACAGGGCCGCGATGACCGCCACCCGCAGGTCGCCGCAGTTGCGGACGGACAGTTCGGGTGCACCCTTGCCGCTCATGTCTCTCCCGTTGTTCCGATGTGCCGATGTGCCGGAGCGTGTGCGTCGTGGTCGTGTCGTGGTCACTGGTTGCCGCAGGCCGAGGTGGCCGCCGGGTCGAGCCAGGGCAGTTCGTGCCCCATCCGGTCCCGCTTGGTGCGCAGGTACCGCAGGTTGTGCTCCCCCGCCTGGACGGGCATGGGCTCGCGGGCGGTCACGTCGAGACCGTGCCGCGTCAACGCGTCGATCTTGTCGGGGTTGTTGGTCATCAGCCGCAGGCTGCGCACACCGAGGTCGTCGAGGATCCGCGCCCCGGCCGCGTAGTCCCGCGCGTCGGCGGGCAGGCCGAGCTCCAGGTTGGCGTCGAGGGTGTCGTGCCCGCGCTCCTGGAGTTCGTACGCGCGCAGCTTGGAGAGAAGACCGATCCCGCGCCCCTCGTGGCCCCGCAGATAGACCACGACGCCCCGGCCCGCCTCCGTGACGCGCCGCATCGACGCCTGGAGCTGTGGACCGCAGTCGCAGCGCTGCGAGGAGAAGATGTCGCCGGTCAGGCACTCGGAGTGCATCCTGACGAGGACGTCGGCGCCGTCGCCGATGTCACCGTGGACGAGGGCGACGTGCTCGACGCCGTCGACGGTGGACCGGTAGCCGAACGCGGTGAACTCGCCGAACGCCGTGGGCAGCCGGACCTCGGCCTCGCGGCGGACGGTGGGCTCCGCCGATCGCCGGTACGCGATCAGGTCCTCGATGGAGATGATCGTCAGACCGTGCTTGCGCGCGAACGGGATCAGCTCCGGCAGCCGGAGCATCACGCCGTCCTCGCCGGCGATCTCGACGATCGCCCCGGCCGGCCGCAGCCCCGCGAGCCGGGCCAGATCGACGGCGGCCTCCGTGTGGCCGTCGCGTACGAGCACCCCGCCCGGCTTGGCGCGCAGCGGGAAGACATGGCCCGGCCGGACGAAGTCGCCCGGTCCGGCGGCGCTTCCGGCGGCGAGCAGCCGCAGTGTGGTGGCCCGGTCGGCGGCCGAGATGCCGGTGGTGACGCCGTGGGCCGGGCCCGCGTCGACGGAGACGGTGAAGGCGGTGCGCATCGACTCGGTGTTGTGGTCGACCATCTGCGGCAGTTCGAGCCGGTCCAGCTCGTCGCCCTCCATGGGCGCGCAGATCAGTCCGCGGCACTCGCTCATCATGAAGGCGACGATCTCGGGGGTCGCCTTCTCGGCGGCGATCACCAGATCGCCCTCGTTCTCGCGGTCCTCGTCGTCGACGACCACCACGGGACGGCCCGCGGCGATGTCCATGATCGCCCTCTCCACGGGGTCGAGGGCGAAGTCCTCGATGTTGTCCGTGGAGTACCAGGTGGGCTGTGCGGTCATGCTGCTGCTCCTTCCAGAGCCGGGGTGCCGGCGCGGGTGCGCAGCCACCAGTCACGCAGTCCCCAGAGGACGAGACCGAGGTAGACGACGTACACGAAGCCGGAGAAGGCGAGTCCGCTGCTGAAGGCGAGCGGTACGCCCACGAGGTCGACCAGGAGCCAGGCGAACCAGAACTCGACCAGACCGCGTGCCTGGGCGACCATCGCGGCGAGGGTGCCGACGAAGATGTACGCGTCGGGCCAGGGGTTCCAGGACAGTTCGGGCACGGCGGTGAACAGGCCGCCGACGGCGAGGGTGCCCAGCGCCGTGCCGCCGAGGAGCAGCCAGCGCTCGGGCCAGGTGGCGAACCGTACGGCGATCGTGCCGTCCTGCGCCTGCCGCCGGCCGCGCTGCCACATCCGCCAGCCCCACAACGCCACGCCGATGACGAGGAGTTGTTTGCCGACACCGCCGCTCAGGTGCGCCGACGCGTAGGCGGCGACGAGGACGACACCGGAGAGCAGCTGCGCGGGCCAGGTGAGGATCGAGCGCCGCCAGCCGAGCACCAGGGCGATCAGGCCGATGGAGTTGCCGATCATGTCGGACCAGATGATGTGCTGGCCGAAGGCGGTGAACGCCTCGGCGTTCAGCCAGTCCATGGCCGGCCAGGAGGGCATGGCGCTCATCGGACCGGCCCCCCGGCGTCCGGGGCGGGGAAGGCCAGCAGGCGTTCCACGTACTTGGCGATCACGTCGACCTCCAGGTTGACCGGGTCGCCGGGCTGTTTGATGCCGAGGGTGGTGAGCGCGAGGGTGGTGGGGATGAGGCTGATGGTGAAGTGGTCGGGGCCCGCCTCGACGACGGTGAGGCTGACGCCGTCGACGGTGATGGAGCCCTTCTCGACCACGTAGCGGGCGAGAGCGGCGGGGAGCGAGACCTTGACGACCTCCCAGTGCTCGGACTTCTCGCGGCCGACGACGGTGCCGGTGCCGTCGACATGGCCCTGGACGATGTGGCCGCCGAGCCGGCCGCCGACGGCCATGGGCCGCTCCAGATTGACCCGGGCGCCGGGCACGAGCGCGCCGAGGCTGGAGCGGTCGAGGGTCTCGGCCATGACGTCGGCGGTGAACTCGCCGCCCTCTTCGAGGTCGACGACGGTGAGGCAGACGCCGTTGACGGCGATGGAGTCGCCGTGCTTGGCGCCTTCGGTGACGGCGGGGCCGCGCAGCCGGAAGCGGGAGGAGTCGCCGAGATTCTCGACGGCGGTGACCTCACCCAGTTCTTCGACGATTCCGGTGAACACTCAGCGCTCCTTGGGAGTGGTGACGGCCGCGGCGCCCATGGGGGCGGTGCCCGCGGCCACGGTGCTTTCGGGGACGGCGCCCGCGGGTGCGGCGGGTTCCGGTACGGCGTGTTCCGGTACGGCGGTGACACGCAGATCGGGGCCGACACGTGCGGTCCCGGTCATCCGCAGGCGCAACGCCCCGGTGAGGGTGGTGATTCCGGCGTCGCCGAGCGCGGCCGGTCCTGCGCCCAGCAGAACGGGCGCGAGATAGCCGACGACCTTGTCGACGGCCCCCGCCGCGACGAAGGCACCGGCCAGCGTCGGACCGCCTTCGAGGAGTACGGAACGGACCCCGCGCGCGTGCAGGCCGGCGAGCAAGGCGGGTACCGACAGCCCCCGTTCGGCGCGCGGCAGCCGCAGGACGTCCACCGGCGCCCCGCCGGGACCGGCCGCCTTCAGGTGCGTGGTGTCCGCGTCGTCGGCGACGGCGATCAGCGTGGGCCCCGCGCCGTCCAGGACGCGTGCCCCGGGCCGTACGGCGGTGGCATCGGTGTCGACGACGACCCGCAGCGGCTGGACGGCGCCCTCGACGCCGCGGACCGCGAGGTGCGGGTCGTCCGCGCGCGCGGTTCCCGAGCCGGCGACGACGGCGTCGGCCTCGGCGCGGAGGCGGTGGACGTCGGCGCGCGACTCGGCGGAGGTGATCCACCGGCTGGTGGCGTCGGCCGCCGCGATCCGGCCGTCGAGCGTGGCGGCGTACTTCCACAGGACATGGGGGCGGCCGAGGCGTACGGAGGTGAGCCAGGCCGCGTTGCCCGCCTCCGCCTCGTCGGCGAGCAGGCCCTGCTCGACCCGGACTCCGGCCGCCCGCAAGGTCCCGGCGCCGCCGGTCGCCCGCGGGTCGGGGTCGCCGACCGCGTACACGACCCGGGCGATCCCGGCCTCGACGAGCGCCCGGGAGCAGGGTCCGGTGCGGCCGGTGTGGTCGCACGGTTCGAGGGTGACGTACGCGGTGCCGCCCGCGGCCCGGCCGCCGGCCGCGCGCAGGGCGTGGATCTCGGCGTGCGGGCCCCCGGCCCGCCGGTGGAATCCCTCGCCCGCGGGCCGGCCGGCGGCGTCGAGGATCACGCATCCGACAACCGGATTGGGGCTGGTGGCGCCGAGGGCGCGGGCGGCGAGCGTGACGGCCCGCCGCATGGCGTCGGTGTCGGCCGTGGTGGTGGCCACCGGGTCCTCCCTGCCTCTGGGGCACGGACTCCGGGGCCTGTCGAAGACGACAGAGAAACGGGAAACGCGCACGGGAACGCCGGACCGATGGACGGAGCGTCCGAGGACGATCCGCCGACGGCGGCATACCGGTGACGGCCCGCCGCGCACTGCCTCCCATCCGGACTTTCACCGTCGGTCCAGGAATTTCACCTGGTCAACCGGCCGCTGGAAGCGGTCGGGTCGCGGACTGTAACCGCCGGTTCGGAATTGCACCGACCCCGGAGTGCGCTGCTGCTGGTACGGGACCAGTGTGCCACGCCTGATCGTCGGCCATCGCGGGTGTGTGCGCCGAATCACAGACGGTGGTCCGGCCGGCGGCCGGGCGGTGGTCGCGGGAGGGCACGGGAGACGTGGCGGGATCTCCACGGCACTCCCCAACACCCTCTCGTCACACGGGGCGTCACACGCTGGCAGGCTTGGGCCATGGCGACAATCCTCGTGACCGGTGGTACGGGAACACTCGGCAGACAGGTCGTGGACCGGCTGCGCACGGACGGGCACACCGTCCGCGCGCTGAGCCGGAGTTCACACCCGTACGCCGTCGATCTGCGCGACGACGACAGCAGGGCCCTGGACGAGGCGCTGCGGGGTGTGGACGTGGTCGTGCACTGCGCCACCTCGACGCGCGGCGGTGACGACAGGGCGGCGGCGCATCTCGTGGAGTCGGCCGTGCGCGCGGGGATTCCGCATCTCGTCTACGTGTCCGTCGTCGGGGGCGACAGACCGCCGGTCGGCTACTACCGGACGAAGCGGATCGTCGAGCGGATGATCGAGGATTCGGGGCTCGGCTGGACGATTCTGCGTACGACCCAATTCCACGATCAGGTCCTGAGGATGCTGGAGGGCGCGACGAGACTGCCCGTCGCCACGGTGCTGCCGGCCCGGGTCAGCCTCCAGCCGATCGGCTCGGCGGAGGTCGCCTCACGGCTGGCGGACCTGGCCGCGCGCCCGCCGGCGGGCCGGGTGCCCGACCTCGGGGGTCCCGAGGTCCGCACGCTGGAGGATCTGGCCCGGGCGTATCTGCGCGCGACGGGCCACAAGCGCCGGCTGGTGGCCCTACCGCTGTTCGGCAGGGTGTACGCGAGCTTGCGGCGGGGCGCTCAGCTGGCGCCCGAACGGGCCGTGGGCCGGGAGACGTTCGAGGACTTCCTCGCGACGCGGAAGATGTGAGGCGCGGCACGGGGCACACGCCGGCCGGCCGGGCCGTGCCGCCGGGCCGCCGGCGGGACCCGCCGCCGTAGCGGTTCGGGTTCAGCCCGGTGGGGTGAACAGGTCGTTCTGGGCCGCGTCCCGCGCCGTCAGCAGCGCTCCGCGCAGCACGGCGGCGCCGCCCAGGGAACTCGCCACGACCTCCGTACGGAGGGGGGAGATCCCGGTCAGGCGCGCCTCGACACGGGACGCCAGCGCCGCTCCGCCCGCATGGCCGATCTCGCCGCCGAGGACCACCCTGCCGGGGTCGAGCACGGCGCTGATGGCCGCGGCGCCGACCGCGAGCGGCGCGGCGAGGGCGTCGAGGAACGCCTCGCCCGCCGCGCCCGCCGTGTGGGCGGCGCGCACGACGGCCGCGGCGGGCGGCTCCTGGGGGCCGGCGTCGGCGAACAGGCCGTGCCGCCCGGCGAGTTCACAGATGCCGGCCGAGCCGGCGAGCGTGTGGAACCCGCCGTCGCAGGCGGTGGCGGAGGGCAGGCCCGAGGTCCCCGGCACGGGCAGGAAGCCGATCTCCCCGGCGCCGCCCGACGCGCCGCGCCGGACCTTGCCGTCCAGCACGAGGGCGGCGCCCACGCCGAAGCCGAGCCAGAGCAGTACGAAGCTGTCCGCGCCCCGGTCGCGTGCGGCGCCGACGCGCTGTTCGGCGACGGCGGCGAGGTTGGTCTCGTTCTCCACGAGGACCTTCGCGGTCAGGCGTTCCTGGAGCGCGGCGACGAGTCTTCGGTGCCAGGCGGGCAGCCCGCTGGTCTCACGGAGTTCGCCGGTCACGGGGTCGATCAGGCCGGGCGCGCCGATGCCCACGCTGTGCAGGCGTACGGCGCCCGCCTCGCGGGCGGTGCGCTCCAGCAGGGCCGCCGCGCCCTCGACGGCCGGTTCGGTGCCCGTGTCGCTGCCGATGGGCAGCACCGCCTCGGCGAGCGTCGCCCCGAGGAGATCGGTGACGAGGACGGCGACGCTCTGCGTCCGCACGTCGAGCGCGGCGAGATGGGCCCGGTCGGCGACCAGCCCGTACAGCCGCGCGTTCGGGCCGCGGCGCCTGCCTCCCGTCTCGCCCACGACCGTGACGAGCCCGGAGCCCTGTAGCCGTTCCACCAGGTCGGCGACGGTGGGCCGGGAGAGCCCGGTGAGCGTCTTGAGCTGTCCCGCCGTCAACGGGCCCTCGTCCTGGAGGAATTCCAGGGCGATGCGGTCGTTGATGGCCCGTGCCGTGCTCGGGGATGCGGCCATGGCCCGGATCCTTCCAGATGTCCGTCGATCTCATCGCGCTCCTGCCGTCTATTTATCAGGCAGGGTTCCTGATAGTTTACGGCCCGCACTGTTGGAACGGCGTCCGCGCGCCGTACGGGGAGGACGGCACGGAATGCAGAGTGGACCACCGGTCTTCGACGCACGGCGACTGCGGCAGGCACGGTTCGCCGTGGCCGCCGTCTTCTGTGTGCACGGCGCGGTCACCGGCAGTTTCGCGACCCGTATCCCCTGGATCCAGGACCACGCGGCGCTGAGCGCCGGGCAGTTGGGGCTCGCGCTCGCCTTCCCCGCCATCGGCGCCTCGGTGGCGATGCCGCTGGCCGGCGCGATCAGCCACCGCTTCGGCGCGCGTACGGCGCTGCGCGGACTGCTCGCCCTGTGGACGCTCTCCCTCACCCTGCCCGCGCTCGCCCCGAATCTGCTCACGCTCTGTCTGGCGCTCTTCGTGTACGGCGCCACGTCGGGCATGTCGGACGTCGCGATGAACGCGCTCGGCGTGGAGATCGAGAACCGGCTCGACAAGTCGATCATGTCCAGCCTGCACGGCATGTGGAGCACGGGAGCACTGCTCGGCTCCGCCGGCGGCACGCTCGCGGCGCACCTGGACAGCGACGCCCGGGTGCACCATCTGATCGCCGCCACCGTGCTCACCGTCACCGGTGTGATCGCCTGCCGGTGGGTGCTCGACCTGCGCAGCACGCCCGAGGACGAGCCGCCGCCGCGCTTCGCCCTGCCGCCGAGGTCCGCGCTGCTCATCGGCGCCGTCGGCTTCTGCGCGGTCTTCGCGGAGGGCGCGAGCCTCGACTGGTCGGCGGTGTACCTGGAGGACGTGCTGGACACATCCCCCGGTCTCGCCGCCGCCTCCACCACGGCCTTCGCCCTCACCATGGCGATCGCGCGGCTGCTCGGCGACCGGGTCGTGGACCGCTTCGGGGCCGTGCGGTGCGTCAGGGTCGGCGGTGTCTCCGCCACCCTCGGCGGCGCGCTGGTGGTCCTCGCGCCCGGTCCCCTGGTCGCCATGGGCGGGTTCGCCCTCGTGGGGCTGGGTGTGGCGGTGGTCGTACCGCTGGCCTTCGCCGCCGCGGGGCGCAGCGGGCCGAATCCCAGCCAGGCCATCGCGGGCGTCGCGACCATCACCTACACGTCGGGGCTGATCGCCCCCTCGGCGATCGGCGCGGTCGCCGACGCGACGTCGCTGGTGGCCTCGTTCGGCCTGGTGACCGTGCTGGCCTTCGGTCTGGTGCTGGGCGCGAGCGTGCTGAGGACCGGGGACCGGCGTGCGGTTCCGGCCACCGGGGCGGATACGGCGAAGTCCGCGTCCACCCTGCCGGACGGGCTCAGGAGCCCGTCCGGCGAGTGAGGCCGACGGGCCGGGGCGCGCTCGGTCCGGGCGCTCCGGCGGCATGGGCGGATCATGCGCGAACAGTTGTTCCGGCTCGCCCGTGGGCCGCCGGCGCCGGGGACCTACGATGACGCTCATCTGTTCGGCGCCGGATCCGGAAGTGGAGCCACCCTCATGAAGCCCCTGACGAAGCTCGGTGTGCGCTGGACGCTCCACGGCGACGGGCGGACTCCCGCACCCGGCGCCGTGGTACGGCCCGATGAACGGCTCTCCTGGCCGCGAACGGCCGGGCTCGGGGCGCAGCACGTCGTGGCGATGTTCGGCGCGTCGTTCGTGGCGCCCGTCCTGATGGGCCTCGACCCCAACCTCGCGATCATGATGTCCGGTGTCGCGACGGTCGTCTTCCTGCTGGCCACCCGCGGCCAGGTGCCCAGCTATCTCGGCTGCTCACTGTCGTTCGTCGGGGTCGCCGCCACCATCCGGGCGTCGGGCGGCGACAGCGCCACCGTGACCGGCGCGGTCCTCGTCGTCGCCGTCGCGCTCTTCCTCTCCGGCCTGGCCGTACGGCGCTTCGGCGCCCGGATCATCCACGCCGCGATGCCGCCGGTCGTGACGGGCGCGGTCGTGATGCTGATCGGATTCAATCTGGCGCCGGTCTCCGCCAAGACGTACTGGCCGCAGGACCAGTGGACCGCGCTGCTCGTGATGGTGTTCACCGCGCTGGCCGTGGTCTGTCTGCGCGGTTTCTGGTCGCGGGTGGCGATCTTCCTCGGTCTGCTCTTCGGATACGGCGTGTCCTGGCTCTTCGACCGGATCTTCGGCCGGATCCACTCCCCCGCCGGCGGCACCGAGTCCGTGGACCACTGGCGGCTGGACCTCTCCCTGGTCGGCAAGGCCGACTGGATCGGGCTCCCGGACTTCCACGCGCCGAGCTTCGAGTGGTCGGCGATCCTGGTCGCGCTGCCCGTGGTCATCGCGCTGATCGCGGAGAACGCCGGACATGTGAAGGCCGTCGGTGAGATGACCGGCGACTCGCTCGACAGCAGGCTCGGCACCGCGATCGCCGCCGACGGCGCCGCGTCGATGCTCTCCACCGCCGTCGGCGGGCCGCCCAACACCACGTACTCCGAGAACATCGGTGTGATGGCCGCGACCCGTGTGTACTCGACGGCGGCGTACTGGGCCGCCGCCGGGTTCGCCCTGCTCTTCGGGCTCTGTCCGAAATTCGGCGCGGTCGTCGCCGCGATTCCCGGCGGGGTGCTCGGCGGGATCACCGTCATCCTCTACGGCATGATCGGACTCCTCGGCGCACAGATATGGATCAACGCCGGGGTGGATCTGCGCAATCCGCTGAATCTGGTGCCGGCCGCGGCGGGCATCATCATCGGCGTCGGCGGGGTCACGCTGAAGTTCACGGACAGCTTCGAACTCGGCGGCATCGCCCTCGGCTCGCTCGTCGTCATCGTCGGCTACCACGTGCTGCGCGCCTTCGCCCCGCCGCATCTGAAGGGCGAGGGCCCCCTGCTCGACTCGGGCACGTCCACGTACGACAACGGGGACGACGGAGACCGGCGGCCCGCCCCGAAGCCGTGACCGCCGGGCCCGGCCTTCCCCCGTTCTGACGAAGTCCCGGTCCCCCGGCACCCGGTGGCCCCGTGTGCTGAGACGCTCCCCCCATGGCGGAGATGCGGCTTTGCGCGGCCCGGCCCGAAGACGGCACACACGCGCCTGGCTCGGTGCGGCGGCGGCTGGACGCGCTGTGCGGCGGCCGGCCGGCGGACGACGGGGTGGCCGTGTTCAGCCGCCTCGCCCGGTCCGTCGTCGACACCGGTGCGGCGTACGGGGGCGGTCGCACCGCCGCGCGGGAGGCCGCCGCGCTGCGTTCGGCCCTGGCCGAGCGGTATCTGGCGGCGGTCGACGCGGTGGCGGTGGGCGGGCGGGCGCCGGCGGGCTGGCGGCCGCTGTTCCAGTACCGGCGGCATCCTGGCGTACGGCCCGCGCAGTTCGCGCTCGCGGGGGTCAACGCGCATGTCGGGTACGACCTGCCGCTCGCCGTGGTGGACCTCTGCCGGGCGCGCGGCCGTGGACCGGCCGAGCTGGAGACGGCGTTCGGGCTCGTCGGCGACGTGCTCGCGCCGCTCGTGGAGCGTGTCGGCGACGAGGACCCGGCCGGTCCCGGCGCGCCGCGGGTCGGGGACCCGCTCACCCATCTGCTCTGCTCCTGGAGTCTGGAACGGGCTCTGGAGTCGGCCTGGTCGTCGGCGCGGGTGCTCTGGGGGCTGCGGGAAGTGCCGCCACTGGCGGAGGAGTTCAGGGAGCGGATGGACGCGGGGGTGGGCCTGGTGGGGCGGTGTCTGCTCACGCCGTACGGCTGAGCACCCCGTACGGCCGGGTCACCCCGTACGGGCCGGCCACCCCGTACAGGCGGACCGCCGGCCGCACCCGGCCACCGGCCCCCTCCCGCGCGCCCTCAGTCCTCCGGCAGTTCGACCGGGGCGATCTCGTCGAAGACGTCACCCGGTCCGGGATTCGTCGCGTCCGTGGCGCCGCCGAAGTGCCTCATCACACCCCACACGGCGTTGAGCGCGGTCTGTACGGCGCCTTCCGCCCACCCCGCCGTCCACGAGATGTCGTCCCCGGCGAGGAAGATCCCGCGCTTGTCCGCGGGCAGCCGGTCCTGCATGAAGTGGGTGAACAGCCGGCGCTGGTAGCGGTAGTGGCCCGGCAGGTTCGCCTTGAACGCGCCCATGAAGTACGGCTCGTTCTCCCAGGACACCGTCACCGGGCTGCCGATGACGTGCCCCCGGATGTCCACGTCCGGATAGATCTCGCCGAGGGACTTCAGCATGACCTCCATCCGCTCGTTCGCCGACAGCGGCAGCCACTTCAGGCTGTCGTCGCACCAGGTGTAGGAGAGGCAGATGACGGCCGGCTTGTCGGGGCCGTTGTCCAGGAGGTAGGTACCGCGCGTCATCCGGTCGGTGAGGGTCATCGACATCGTGTCGCGGCCGGTCGGCTCGCCCCTGTCGTCGACGGCCCCGTCCAGCCAGAACGGCCGGTCCACCGGCACGAACAGCTTGGACGACTCCATGTAGTGGGTGCGCTCCATCGCCGTCCAGTGGTCGATCGGGAAGAGCGAGTCCGAGCAGTCGATCTTGGAGAGCAGCAGCCAGGACTGCGCCGTGAACACGGCGGCCCGGTAGGTACGGATGTCACCGGACGCGTCGGTGACGGTGATCCGGTCGCCCGCCGTGCGGTGCAGCCGGGTCACGGCGCCGCGCGGGGCGCCGCCGTGCAGGGAGGAGAGCGAGGTGCCGAGCGGCCAGTGTGTGATCTTGACCGGTTCGCGCTCCCAGAGCCGCAGCGGCAGTTGGCTGCTGCCGCCGACGATGCCGCGGTGGTGGTCGTCGGCCTCGGAGTAGACGACGCGCAGGATCTCCAGGATCGAGTTGGGGAAGTCGGTGTCCCAGCCGCCCGTGCCGAAGCCGACCTGGCCGAAGATCTCCCGGTGCCGGAAGGACTTGAAGGCGTCGGAGTCGCAGAGGAAGCCGTAGAAGGTCTGGTTGTCGAGCTTCTCCACCAGCCGCGCCCAGATCTCCCGGATGCGCGGTACGTCGCGCTCGCGCATGGCGCGGTTCATGTCGGAGAAGTCGGCGCCCTCCTCCAGACAGGTGTTCCAGGCGGCCATGACGTCGCGGTAGACCTGCGGCAGGTCGTCGATCGTGCGCGCGTAGTGCGACTCGCCCTTGAGGTCCACGACGGTCGAAGGGGTGCCGGGGGAAAGGGGGTTGGGGAACGGCTCGGTGACCAGGCCCACCAGGTCGATGTAGTGCTGGAGCGCGGTGGAGGACGGCGGGAAGCGCATCGCGCCCATCTCCGCGGTCAGTTCGGGGTCGCAGCCGTCGAAGCCCACCGTGCGCAGCCGGCCGCCGATCCGGTCGGCCTCGTAGACGACCGGCCGCAGGCCCATCTTCATCAGCTCGTACGCGGCGACGATGCCGGACAGACCGCCGCCGATGACGGCGACCTCGGCGCCGTGCTCGGTCGCCGGTATCTGGCCGACGCCCGCGGGGTGGGCGAGGAAGTCGTCGTACGCGTACGGGAAGTCCGGCCCGAACATGGTGATCGGCGGCAGGCCGGCCGGCGGCCGGTCCTCGCTGTGCGGGACGGAGGTGGGCACCGTGGACGTCATGGGGTACGGACTCCTTGCGGGGGAAGGACGGGAGCGGCGGCGGGGGTTACGGGGCCGGGGCGGGGCGGGCGGAGCGGGGGCGCGGTCAGTTCAGCGAGCCGTACAGGCCGGGGCGCCGGTCGCGCAGATACGGGTTGGCGGCGCGCGAGGACCGCAGCAGGCCGGGGTCGACGTCCCCGATGAGCAACTCCTCGCCGCGTCCCGCGCGGGAGCGGGTGGTGCCGTCGGGACCGGCCAGACAGCTCAGCCCGACGAACTCGAACGCGGACCCGTCCTCCCCCTCGGGACCTGTCCGGTTCACGTACGCCACGTACATCTGGTTCTCGAAGGCGCGTACCGGGACGAGCGATTCGGCGACGAACTGGAAGGGGTGCATCTGGGCGGTGGGCACCAGCAGCAGATCCGTACCGGCGAGGGCGTGGGCGCGTACGTTCTCCGGGAACTCGACGTCGTAGCAGATCATGATCCCCACCCGCAGACCGCCGAGTTCGGCCTGGACGACCGGGGTGTCGCCCGGTGTGAACCACTCCCGCTCGAAGCCGCCGAAGAGGTGGGTCTTGCGGTAGTCGGCCAGGGCGGCGCCGTCCGGGCCGATCAGCCGCGCGGAGTTGTAGAGGTTCGCGCCGTCCCCGGACCGCTCCGGGTAGCCGTAGAGGACCGCGACGCCGTGCTCGGCCGCGATCCGGGCCACGGCCTCGGAGGCCGGTCCGTCCGCGGTCTCGGCCAGCCGGGACACATCGGCGCCGATGGCGTATCCGGTGAGGAACATCTCGGGGCAGACCAGCAGCCCCGCCCCGCCGTCGGCGGCCTGTCGGGCCGCGCCCGCGAGGATCTCGACGTTCTTCACGGCGTCGCCGGGCCGGCCGGAGCTCTGGAGCAGGGCGATACGCGAAGACGGCATGGCGGACCTCGGGACGTCATGGTGTTCGGGGGGACGTCTCGAAGGTACGGCTCCGGCTTCCGCCCCGACAAGGCGCCTGTGTTGCGTGTGGGCGGGCCAATCGTTGCGTGTTCGGGCCCGCGTACGGCGATTCGTTGCACCGCCGGTCGTAACCGGTTCTCCGCCGTGCGGCGGAGCGGGTGGGGACCCTGGCGTGACGTCCGGCAGGGGTCCGGCGCGGGACGGTGGTCGTGCCCGGCAGGTACCGGGCGCACGACATCCGCAGTGACGTCCGTACCGGCGCGACCGGTACTCCCGAGAAAGGGCCCTCCATGAGGTCTGCCGCACCGTCCGCCCGCCGCCGCACCCGTGCCGCCGCGCTGGGAACCGCCCTGCTGATCGCCACCGGCGCCGCCGCCGGCGGCGGATCGGCCGCCGCGTCCGACGGCCGGGGCGCCGGGGCGGGAGACCGGGGCACCGCCCGGGAGGCGGCGGCACTGACCGGCACGGCCAAGCTCTACCGCTCGCTCGGTGACGACATCACCTTCAGCTTCGACGCGCACCTCGCCGCCGGGGACACGGACGATCCGAGCAGGGCCACCGGCACCTTCCGCTTCAGCCACCGTCTGAACGGCGAGGGCGCCTCGGCCGAGGTGAAGGTCGACTGCCTGCTGACCGGCGGGAAGGTGGCGGTCGTCAGCGGCGTCATCACCGAGTCCGATCTGGAGGGGGCCGAGGGCAGGCGGGTCGGCGTCACCGTCCACGACCTGGGCCGCGCGGACCGGCTCGGCTACAGCTGGGCCTCCACCGGCAGCCCGGTCGACCAGGGTCCACTGCCCAAGTGCGTCAGCTCGGCGCCGTTCGAGAAGGTCAGGGCCGGCACCGGCGACTTCACGGTGCTGCCCTGGCAGCCGCGGCTCTGAGCCGGCGGTGACGGCCGGGGCTCCCGCACAGGGGACGGGAGCCCCGGCGCCGGACCCGGCGGGGGGCCCGTCAGCCCGGTGCGCCCGAGGAGAAGCGTCTGAGCAGCGGTGAGAGCACCAGCACGGACTTCGTACGCTCCACGTACGGCTCCCCCGCGATCTGTTCGAGCACCCGCTCGAAGTGGCGCATGTCGGAGGCGAAGACCTGGACGACGGCGTCCGCGTCACCGGTGACGGTCGAGGCGGACACCACCTCCGGGTAGCGCGACAGGCCGCGCCGGATGTCCTCGGGCGAGGTCTTGTGACGGCAGTAGATCTCGACGAACCCCTCGGTCTCCCAGCCGAGCGCCGCCGGGTCCACCCGTACGGTGAAGCCGGTGATGGCGCCCTCGGCGCGCAGCCGGTCGACCCGCCGCTTGACCGCGGGCGCCGAGAGGCCGACCTCGGAGCCGATGTCCGCGAAGGAGCGGCGGGCGTCCTCGGCGAGGGCGTGCACGATGCGTTCGTCGAGCTTGTTCAGTCGCACTGCGGGTGGGGTCACTTCTCTGCTGGTGGCGGGTGTGCCGTGGCCGGCCGGGGGCGGCGCGCCCCCGTATCCGAAGTAGACCATGCGGCCGGCGGTCCGCCGGATTCCGCGGACCGGCCGGGTGGTCCCCGCCGGGCCGGGTCCGCCGCCGCACGATCACCGGGACGTCGACGGAGTACCGCGAGGACGGCGGAACATTTCGGGCCTTGTTCGGGGCACTCATGTGATCGGGGCCGCGGGCGGCGGGTACGCGCGCCGGGCGGCGCCCCGCCGCGGCCGATCGCGATCGAGGAGGACGATGAGCTGGCTGGATCCCATCCCCTTCCTGCGCGGCGTGGGCTGGCGGGACGGCGACCGCGTGACGCGCGCCGATCCCGCCGATCTGACCCGGCTGCCGTGGGACATCGCCGAGCGCGCGGCGCTCCCGATCGGTGTGCGGCTGGAGTTCGTCTCCGAGGGGGCCCACGCCCTGGAGATCCGTTACCGCGCCGGTGTGCCCGAGGCCGGGGACCCGCTGTCCGAACTCGCCCACGGCTTCGCCCTCTGGGAGGACGGGCGCCTCCTGGGCGAGACGTTCACCGAACCGGCGCGGGAGCGGTCGGTCCGGATCGCACTGCCCGCGTCCCCCGGCCCGTTCACGGTCCATCTCCCCGAGGCGCACGCGCCGGCGGTCCTCGGCCTGCGGCCGGCCGGCGGTTCGGTCACCCCGGCGCCGCCGCGCCCGCGCTGGATCGTCCACGGCGACTCGATCACCGAGGGCTGGTGGTCGACGCGCCCCGCGCACTCCTGGCCCGCGGTCGCGGGCCGCGCGCTCGGACTGGACACGGTCAATCTCGGTTACGCGGGCGCCGCCCGCGGCGAACTCGTCACCGCCACCCAGATCGCCGCGCTCCCCGCCGAGCTGCTCACCCTGGCCTTCGGTACCAACTGCTGGTCCGGGGCCCCGTACTCGGCGCCGCTGCTCTACGAGACGGTGCGCGCGTTCCTGGCCCTCGTACGCGACGGGCAGCCCGCCACGCCGCTGCTGCTGCTCTCGCCGGTGCTGCGGCCCGCCGCCGAGCACACGCGGAACGCGCTCGGGGCGACGCTCGCGGACCTCCGCACGGCCATGGAGGAAGCCGTACGCGACAGCGTCGCGGCGGGCGACGAGCGGCTTCTGCTGCTGCCGGGCCGGGACCTGCTGCGCGCGGAACACCTGGTGGACGGACTGCATCCCGGCGACCGCGGGCATGTACTCATGGCGGAGGCGGTCACGGCCGCCCTGCGCCCGGCGGGATTCGCACCCCCGTTCCTGGTGGCGGCCGGTCGGCCCGTTCCGTTCCGGCGGGCCGGCTCCCCGCGGTGATACTTCATGGTTGCCCGAGAACGGGGTAGGCGAGCCGGTGAGATGAGTGAAGAACCGCATGTGGTGATCGTGGAATCACCGGACCGTGACACCGCGTCCGCCCGCAGGGCCGCCGCCGACTTCCTGACGCAGCACTGCCCCTGGGCCGATCTGGACGCGGTCCTGCTGGTCGTCTCCGAACTGGTGGCCAACGCCGTCCGGCACACCTCCGGCTGGTGGCGGCTGCATCTCACGGTCAAGCGGGAGTCGCTGGTCGTGGAGATCGACGATTCGAGCCCGCAGCCGCCCGTGGCGCGCGACCCCGATTACGGCGGCGGCGGCGGATTCGGCTGGCACATGGTGCTGAGGCTGGCGAGCCGCGTGGAGATCCGGCCGCTGCCGGAGGGCAAGCGGGTGCAGGCGGTCTGGGACCATCCGGCGGCACAGGTCTGAGGCGCGCGGACGAATGGCGGAGGGGGGGAAACCACGCTCCCGGTTGTCCCCCCCCCCCTCTTCCCGGGCGGCCGGGGTAAGGGGGATAGTGGGGGTGTGCCTCCCCCCCCCTAGAGAAAAA
>NZ_JBVJNN010000019.1:0-67466 GCF_055583685.1 Streptomyces sp. NPDC104581 | reverse complement strand
CGGGGGAGAGGAAAGGGGGAGGGGGGGGTGGGAACCCCCAAGGAGAAGAGGGTGGGGACGGCGAGGACGGGGGGGGGGGGCGAACACCTTTTTTCTTTCCCCCCCCCCCCGCCATTCGTCCGGGGATCCGGGTGCAGGGGATCCGGTGGGTGTGCCGCTCACTCGACGGCGAGCAGACCTTCCCGCAGCCGTCCGGTGATCCGGGACAGCAGGCGCGACACATGCATCTGGGAGACGCCCAGCTTCTGCCCGATCTCCGACTGTGTCATCTCCGCGCCGAAGCGCATCTGGAGGATCCACTTCTCGCGCTCGTCCAGCTCGTCGATCAGCGGCTTGAGCGCCTGCACGTTCTCCGCGGTCTCCAGTTGCGCGTCGGGCGCGCCGAGCCGGTCGGAGAGCTTGGAGGCCGAATCGGTGGTCTCGTCGGTCGGCATGTCGATCGAGCCGGCGGTGTAGCCGTTGCTCGCGACGACGCCCTCGATGACCTCGTTCTCGTCCAGGTTCAGATACTCGGCGAGTTCGGACATCGTCGGGGCGCGGTCCAGCCGCTGCGACAGTTCGTCCGTCGCCTTGGCCAGGTCGATGCGCAGCTCCTGGAGCCGGCGCGGCACGTGCACGGCCCAGCTCGTGTCGCGGAAGAACCGCTTGATCTCACCGACGATGTACGGCACGGCGAACGTCGCGAACTCCACCTCGCGGCTGAGCTCGAAGCGGTCGATCGCCTTGATGAGGCCGATGGTGCCGACCTGGACGATGTCCTCCATCTGGTCCGAGCGGTTGCGGAAGCGCGTCGCCGCGTACCGCACCAGGGCCAGATTCAGCTCGATCAGGGTGTTGCGGACGTACTGGTGCTCATGGGTGCCTTCCTCCAGCTCCGCGAGCCGGACGAAGAAGAGCCGGGAAATCTCCCGCGCGTCCTTGGGCGCCACGTCCCCCGGGCTCTCGACGTACGGAAGTCCCAGTTGGGCCATCTCGGCCTGGTGGGTTCCGTACCGTGTGCTGTCGGTCGGGACGGTGCTCGCCATGGACACTGTGTCCTCCCCTGCTCCGTTGGACAGTGCACAGCCCGTGTACCCGGACCGGGCCGCATCATGTCCCCTGATCTTCGACCGTGTTGCGCCCGACCCGGCCGCCGCACTCGCGGCGACCGGGGAGCGCCTCCCCCACGGCAAGGAAAACGCCTGTTCAGAGCGGTAAGACGAGTTACTCACGGCCGTCCCGACCGGAAGCCGAAGCGGCCGAAAATATTTCCGAACCCGCCGAACAAACCGGACATATCTCAACTCCAGCTCGCGTGGAGGGGCTTGCCCTCCGCGTAGCCCGCCGCGCTCTGCACGCCGACGACGGACTTCTCCGCGAACTCCTCCAGGGAGTTGGCCCCGGCGTAGGTGCACGCGGACCTGACCCCGGCGATGATCGAGTCGATCAGGTCCTCCACGCCCGGCCGCGCCGGGTCCAGGAACATCCGCGAGGTGGAGATGCCCTCCTCGAACAGCGCCTTGCGGGCGCGGTCGTACGCCGACTCCTCGCTGGTGCGGTTCCGCACGGCGCGCGCCGACGCCATGCCGAAGGACTCCTTGTACAGCCGCCCGTCGGCGGCCTGCTGGAGATCGCCGGGCGACTCGTACGTACCGGCGAACCAGGACCCGATCATGACGTTCGAGGCACCGGCGGCCAGCGCCATCGCCACGTCACGGGGGTGCCGGACACCGCCGTCCGCCCAGACGTGCTTGCCGTACTTCTTCGCCTCGGCGGCGCACTCCAGCACGGCGGAGAACTGCGGCCGTCCCACTCCGGTCATCATGCGCGTCGTGCACATGGCGCCGGGCCCCACACCGACCTTGACGATGTCGGCGCCGGCCTCGATGAGATCGCGCACGCCCTCGGCGGCCACGATGTTGCCCGCGACCACCGGCACCGTGGGACCGAGCGCCCGCACGGCCCTGATCGCCGCGAGCATCGACTCCTGGTGGCCGTGCGCGGTGTCGACGACGAGCGTGTCCACCCCGGCGTCGAGGAGCTGCGCGGCCTTGCCCGCGACATCGCCGTTGATACCGACGGCCGCGGCGATCCGGAGCCGGCCGTCCGCGTCGGTGGCCGGGGTGTAGAGCGTGGCGCGCAGGGCGGCCTTACGGGTCAGGATGCCGACGAGCCTGCCCTCGGTGTCCACGGCCGGGGCCAGCTTTCGGTTGGCGCCGTCGAGCGTGTCGAACGCCTCGCTCGGGTCGATGTCCGCGTCGACGAGCAGCAGGTCCTTCGACATGACCTCGGAGAGCTGGGTGAACCGGTCGACCCCGGTCAGGTCGTGTTCGGTGACGATCCCGACGGGTCGCCGATCGGCGTCGACCACCACTCCCGCGCCGTGCGCCCGCTTGTGCAGCAGCGACAGGGCGTCACCGACGGTCTGCGCAGGCGCCAGGACGATCGGGGTGTCGAGCACGAGGTGCCGCGTCTTGACCCAGGAGACGACCTCGGTGACGACCTCGATCGGAATGTCCTGCGGGATGACGACGAGGCCACCGCGCCGGGCGACGGTCTCGGCCATCCGGCGGCCCGCGATCGCCGTCATGTTGGCGACGACGAGCGGGATCGTGGTGCCCGTGCCGTCGGGCGCGGCGAGGTCCACGCCCTGCCGGGAGCCGACGGCCGAACGGCTCGGCACCATGAACACATCGTCGTACGTCAGGTCGTACGGCGGCTTCAGATCATTGAGGAAACGCATACCGACTCTCTCACCTGCGGTTCTGACGGAAAGGGCGGGTGGGGAGTCAGCTCGGACCGATGGCCGGTCCCGGCTGCGGCTCCTACGTCATCATCGCCGATGGCACGGACTTCTGGCGAACCGCCCGAACGCTTTCCGTACCATCGGCCGACGCGGGCCGGAGGTGTTCGTGGCATCGCCCGAAGGCGACGGCGGCGCCCGGCGCGCCGTCCCGCCGCTACTCGCCGTCCGGGTCCTTGCGCTCCAGGGCCGGGCGGGGGCCGGGCTCGAAGTCGTGCAGCAGGAAGTCGGCCGCGGCGGTGTCGGTGACCAGGCTCGTGACGAGCCCGGATCTCAGTACGGCTCCGATGGCCGCGCCCTTGCGCTGGCCGCCCGCGATCGCGACGACCTCGGGGATACGGCGCAGCCGGTCGGCCTCGACGGTGATGCACCGCTCACCCAGGTCCCGGCCGACGCGCCGGCCGTCGGCGTCGAAGAGGTGCGCCGACATCTCGGCCTCGACTCCGAGGGACGCGTAGTGCGAACGCTCCTCGTCGGTGAGCATGTCGTGGACCGTGGAGATCCCCGCCTCCCAGGAGCCGATGGAGACGGCGGCGACGGTGACCTTGTCGAAGTAGTCGAAGGCCCGAGCGATACCGGTCTGGCTGCGCAGCGCTGCGGCCGTCGCCGGGTCGGGCAGCAGCATCGGGGCGTAGATCGGGTGCGCCTCGCCGCCGGAGACCTGGGCGGCGCGCCGTACGGCTTCCACGGAGCCGCGCTCGGCGGTGCCCGCGTCGTACACACCGGTGAGCTGGACGACGGTGCAGGGCGGCAGGCGGTCGAGCGCGGCGGCCATGTGGATGGTGGAGCGGCCCCAGGCCAGACCGAGGACATCGCCCTCGACCACCAGTTCGCCGAGGAGATCGGCGGCGACCTCGCCGAGGTTCTCGGGGTCGGGCGACTCGTCGACGCCCTCGGCGGGCGACTCCACGACGACCGCGTGCCGCAGGCCGTAGCGGGCGCGCAGGGCGTCGGAACGCTCGGCGTCCAGCTCGGCGGGGACGCGGATCTCGATCCTCACGAGGTCGCGTTCGAGCGCGGTCTCCAGGACCCGGGCCACTTTGAAGCGGCTCACGCCGAACTCCTCGGCGATCTGGATCTTGGACTTGCCCTCCAGGTAGAAGCGGCGGGCCATGGCCGCGGCCTGCACCAATTCCGCGGGTCCCATGCGCAGGGCCGGCCGACCCGCCGACATACCAGACACCGCGATCTCCTCACTGCTGTTCACACTCTGGACGCGCTCTCATCCTGTCAGATCAGACGGTCCTTGATCAGCCCGGATGGGCGCCGTTCATGAAGCCGTGGCCCGCCGGCCGCGTGGAACCGCGTCTCAGTGGGCGCAGGACCAGCCGGCGGACGCGGTCGCCTCCTCGGCCTGGTGACGCAGCATTCGTACGGCCGCCGCCGGGTCGTCCGTCCCGTACACCGCCGAACCGGCGACGAACACGTCCGCCCCCGCCTCGGCACACCGTTCGATGGTGGCGGCCGAGACACCGCCGTCGACCTGGAGCCACAGTTCGAGACCGTGCTTGGAGATCAGCTCACGGGTGCGGCGGATCTTGGGCAGCATGATGTCCAGGAACGCCTGGCCCCCGAAGCCCGGCTCCACCGTCATGATCAGCAGCATGTCCAGCTCGGGCAGCAGGTCCTCGTACGGCTCGACGGGTGTCGCGGGCTTCAGCGCCATCGCGGCACGCGCGCCCTTGGCGCGGATCTCGCGCGCCAGCCGTACGGGGGCGGCGGCGGCCTCCGCGTGGAAGGTGACGGAACCGGCTCCGGCCTCGACGTACTGCGGAGCCCAGCGATCGGGTTCCTCGATCATCAGATGGCAGTCCAGTGGGGTCTCCGTCGCTCGGGCGAGGGCTTCGACCACGGGCACACCGAGCGTCAGATTGGGCACGAAGTGGTTGTCCATGACATCGACATGGAGCCAGTCGGCGCCTTCGGCGGCTTTCGCCTCCTCGGCCAGATGTGCGAAGTCGGCGGACAGGATGCTGGGGTTGATCTGAGGCATGTGCCAAGCCTGCCATGCTCCGGGCGACTTCCCCGCCTCGTCGCGCGGCAATGGACGGGGGGACGGGCACAGTCCGCGCAATCCTCGCGATTCGGCGGCTGCGCGTGCGTGGCGGGCGCCTTGACTCTCTCGGCGCGGGAGACCCGGGGGTGGCCGTAGCCGCGGCGACACCCGGCACGGGCCGCCGGAGTTCACGATCGGCGAGCCCGCCGGCCGCACCGGACGCTCGGCCGAGCTCGTCCGGCACTGGTCGGATCTCGGCACCGCGCCACCCGGCCGCTCCGTGTCCGGCCACCGCAGAGACGGCCCCGGGGCCGTCGCCCGGCTCGATCCGGCCGGGACGCTCCGCGATCTCGGGCTGGGACCGGCGGAGATCCGGGGCGTTCCGGACCGCGGGCACGGCGTCGCGGAGACGGCGGCGGTCCCACTCCGACGCACTGGAGGCCCGGATCCGTACGCTCCGGCTCGCGGTGCTGCGTTGGGCGGGTCGGCGCGGGTCCACGACCGAGGAGCTGCGGGTGCCGACGGAACTGACCCGGATGTCGGCCGGAGGGCGTGAGCAGACCGTCGTGTCGTCCGTGGCGGGCTCGCTCGACGGCGTAGACGCCCCGGCTACCGCGAGGCCCTGCTCGCCGCCGTGCCCGATCCGCCGGCCGGTCCCAGCGCCGGGCAGGTCGCGGCCGGGTTCGGACTGAGCCGGTCGCGGCGGGCTTCGCGGCGCCGTTCAGCGCCCGGCGGTGGCAGCCGGTCCGGCGGGTCCGGCCGGCAGGGGTGCCGGTCGTCCGGCCTGGATTCGTCTGCGTTCGGGCGTGTAGTGCCACCACGGGCGGGCGGGTTCTCCCCGGGCCTGATCGACGGCTGACATGACGGTGTCGAGGAGGCAGGGGTCGAGCCGCTGCCCGGCGGCGGCCGACATCCGCTCGTAGAGTTCGACCGGGTCCCGGCCCACCAGCTGAGCGATCCGGGTGACCCCGACGCTCTCGAAGCAACGGGCCACGGAACGGCCGACGTTGACCAGCTCGGTGAGGTCGGAATCATCTCGTGCGGAGGCCATCAGGACCACTCCCTCTCCCTCGTCGTACCGCCCACGGAACCACGCCGGTCCGGTCCGGTCTTGAACGAATCGGACACGCCCCTGGGCGGCCGGTCGGCGGCGGAGGGGGTCAGGCGCGCTTCGGCCGTGGTCCGGTGCCGCGCCTGGCGGCCATCGCCCCCGGCAGCATGACGAGCAGGCCGAGGCCCGCGCCGCACAACGTCCACAGCACCCGGTAGCCCTCGGCGGCGTAGTCGGAGGGCTGGGGAAGGTCGACCAGGATGAGCACACCCGCGGCGACGGCGGCGGAGTAGAGGGCGTAGTTCATGAAGCGGATCGCCACCGCGTGCGTCAGCAGCACGAGCGCGACGACTTCGAGTCCGCGTGTCACGGCGAGCAGCTTGAGCCCGTTCTCACCGGAGGGGATCAGAAGCAGCAGTCCGGCCGCGAGCGCGCCGATCAGCGCGCCGGCGAGACGCTGTGCGGAGACGAGCGTGCCCTGTTCCAGGCTCGGTTTCATCGCGACGATGGCCGCGATGGGGATCCAGTAGCCGTGCGACAGGTCCAGTCCGAACGCCAGGGCCACGGCGGCGGCGATGACCAGGGCCCGCAGCAGGGCGAAGAGGGTCATGGGCCGGGTCAGTCGCTGTCGCGAGGTGTCACCGGGGAGTTCCGCGAGCGGCTGGGGCCGGTCCCCGCGCCCGCGGACGAGCCACTCGACGAACGTCAGCGCGATCCACAACGCCGCCCCCGCCGCCCACGCCAGCACCTGGGCCCAGGTGTGGCTGGTGATGTGCGCGTGGTGGTGGAGGCCGAAGGCCAGTCCGAGGGCGAGAACGAACCAGATGTTGAGAAGCAGGGCGTTGACGAATCCGCGCACCCCGAAGGCGACGGACAGCCCGGCCGCGAGCGTGACCCCGAAGGCCACGAGCACCATCCAGCCCCAGGCTTGTCCGCCGATGCCGAACGCGAGCGCGGTGGCTCCCGCGCCGGTCAGCGCGAACCCCGAGACATGGGACGCGCGGACCGCGTAGCCGCCTCCCGGATCGGCCAGCGCCGCGAACAGGAGGCCGAACAGCGCACTGAGCAGGTACTGCTCGTACCCGATCGCCCAGAAGACGAGGAGCGGCACGAGTGCGATGTCCAGGAACACCACCGCCCGGGGCCAGTTGACGCCCGCGCGGTTGAGTTCGAAGACTTTCGACAGCCGGCTCATGACCGGTCCCCGGCGACCGGGGCGTCCTCGTTCGGCGGCACCAACCATGAACGCCCCTGTTCGACCAGTCGCCGGATGTCCCACTCCGAACCCGCATTGTCCGATTCGGGCTGGACCACGGTGAAACGACCCGCCGTCGGATCCCCGGCACGGAGCAGAGTACGGATCGTCCGGAGGAGGGGGGCCCGGGGCCGGGACCGGTACGGCGTCCCCGTCACGGCCCGGCCCGGCCCCCCGCCGGTGCTTTCCCGGCGACTGCTCAGCGTGTCGTCAGCACAGACATCCCGTCCCGCCGGGGCGCGGGTCCTGCCACCCGTACCGGCGCTCGGTCGGCGCGGACACCAGGGACCGCTCCTTCGGATTGGCGGCGGGAGAGCGCCTGTCGGTGGTCCTGAAGGGCTTCAGCAGCGAGTCCACCGTGCGGACCGTGCCGCCCGTCACCACCGTCCGCACGGCCGCCGCCGCGTCGATGTCCCGCAGCGGATCGCCCTCCACGAAGACCAGATCGGCGAGCATGCCCGCTTCGAGCGTGCCGAGGTCCCCGTCCACGCCCATGCGCCGGAGGGGGTTGGCGGTGGCGGTGCGCAGCGCCTCGTACGGGGTGAAGCCGCCCCGCACCATCGCGCGCAGGTTCTGGTGCAGCGACAGGGCGGGATCGTCCAGCGGGGCGTCCGAGCCCGCGATGACGCTGCCGCCGCCGCGCTGTACGCGCAGCAGCATGTCGACGCCGCCCGCCAGCAGAGCGCGGTTCAGCGGGGCGTCCGGGCCGCCGGCCGCGTCCGCCTTGGCCACCAGGACGGTGTAGTCCCACGGCGGGTAGAGCAGCCGGGTCCGTTCGTCGGTGACCAGGGAGCGGTCGTCGGCGAGCAGCACGGAGGAGTTCATCAGCGTGGACGTGACGGGCATCCCGGCGGCCGTCAGGACGGCGACGGCGTCCTCGTAGGCCCTGCCCAGCCGGGTCTGGGTCTGCGAGTAGCCGACGCGGTTGCCGCCGCCCGTGTGCTCCATGGCGTCCATGCCGTACGCCGCGTGCGGGTAGGCGTAGTGCGAGGTGACGAGCAGCCCCCGCTCGTGTGCCTGGCGGGTGACGGCGCGCTCCAGTGGGGCCTGGAGCCGGATGTAGGTCTTGACGAGGTCGTACGAGAGCTGTTCGGCCCGCTCCATCTCCAGCCGCAGCTGGTCGGTGCCGACCACGGGACGGGCGAAGTTCCAGAACACCCGCGCCCCGTCCAGGGCGTCGCCGGTGCCGAAGAGGCGCGGCCCGACCTGGGCACCGGACTCGATGGCCTCCCTGGTCTCCACCATCTGGTAGGCCGGATCGCCCGGTGACAGCGCGGTGGTGATGCCGTACGACAGCAGCAGGCGTCCCGTACGGTCGCCCCACTGCCGGCCGCGCAGGTGCCAGTGCAGATGGGCGTCGACGAGGCCGGGCATGGCGGTCAGGCCCGACAGGTCCACGACGGTGTCGCCCCGGCCCTGTCCAGCGGGGCGGATCGCCTCGATCCGGTCGCCCTTGACCACGATGTCGGCGGCGCCGCGCAGTTGCCGGGCGCGCCCGTCCCACACGGCGCCGACACGGAGCACGACGGTGCGGGCCGTCGCCGGTCTGCGGTAGGTGAGCGGGACGGGCACCGTGCGCGGGGTGCCGCCGGTGACCGGAACGGTGCGCAGCGTGCCGTTGCTCAGGTAGAAGAGACGGCCGCGTGAGTCCACCGAGAGGGAGTCGGTGACCTCCGTGGTGATCTGCTCGGGGGCGCCGGTGATCTGTCCGGTGGGATCGACGGGCACCCGCCACGCCGTGCTCTCCATGACGAACACGAAGTGCTTGCCGTCCGGGGTCCACACGGGCCCGTCGTCACCCCGGGTGGCGATCGACCGGTGGGCGGCCACGGGCTGGGAGCGGGTGGCGCCGGTGGCCAGGTCGACGGTGAGGACCTCGCTGAGCCCGGCCCGGTTGCGCCTGGAGTAGGGCTGGTTGGCGGCGACCGCGAGATGGGCGCCGTCCGGGGACCAGGTGGGGCGGCCCGGCTGGAAGACGACGGGCAGCACCTGGCGTACGGCGCCGGAGGCGAGTTCCAGTACCCACGTCGCGCCGTTCTCGTCCTGGTAGGCGATCTTCGTGCCGTCGGGGGACCAGCGCGGGGTGAGCTGCGCGCCCGGCAGGGTGGTCAGCCGTACCGGCTCGCCGCCGGTGAGGTCGTGGCGCCACAGCGCGGCCGTTCCCGAGCGGTCGCTCGCGTGGACGAGGGCCGTGCCGTCGGGCGACCAGTCGGGGTCGGAGTTGAAGAATCCGTCGTCGGCCACTCTGACGGGGGCCTCGCCGGTCTTCATCACCCACAGCGCGTTCAGCGCCCGGAAGGCGACGCGCTGCCCGTCGCGGGAGACGACCGGACTCGCGAGGCCCTTGGCCTGCTTGGCCGCCCGGGAGGTGAAGTCCCTGACCCGCGGCGTCCAGGGCTTGCGGGTGAAGGTGACCGTGGCGGTGAAGTCCACCGTCCGGGGCGTGCCGCCGGGGCGCAGCCGCCGGACGCGCCCGCCCGCCGTGTAGAGCAGGTCACCGTCCGGGGTCCAGGAAGTGCGCAGGGCGTGGACGTCCTCACCGGCGGCGGCCACCTGGCCGTCGATCATGACATCGGCGCGGGTCCCCGTGAACTGTACGTAGCTCACCCGGCGCCCGTCCGGGCTGGGCGCGGGGCCGAAGATCTTCGCCCCGGCGGCCGCGGTGACCAGCCGGGTCCTGGTCCCGGTCGCCACGTCCACTGAGTCGACCGCCGCGTCGTTCACCGTGCAGAGGATCGCCTTGCCGTCCGCCGACCAGGCGGGGGTGCCGTCCTCGTCGGGGCCGGTGGTGAGCTGGGTGCGGGCGCCGGTGGCCGGGTCGAGCAGCCACAGGTCGTTGCTGCCCGACCGGTCGGAGGTGAAGACGATCCGGCTGCCGTCGGGGGCGTACTGCGGCTCGCGGTTGTCGTAGTCGTCGTCGGTCAGCCGGGTGAGGCCGGTGCCGTCGCGCCTCACCGACCAGAGCTGGTAGGCGCCGTCGCGGAAGGACTGGAACACGACACGGCTGCCGTCGGGCGCCCAGTGCGGCTGGGTCGCGTCCTGGAGTTCGCCGGTGAGCCTGACGGCGGCGCCGCCCGCACCGGGGACCAGCCAGATCGCGCTCAGTGCGTCGAGGGCGAGGTCGGCGCCGTCGGGAGAGAGCGCGGCGGCCATGTTGGTGCCCTCGGAGACGGTGACGGTGACCGTGCGGGGCGTGCCGCCGGGCCGCTCGGCGGGCCGCCCCGGCTCCGGACCGGCCGCGGCGGCCGAGCCCGCGCTCGTGGCCCCGACGGTCAGCGCGCCGGCGGTCACCGCACCGCTCACGGCGAGGACGTGCCGTCTGCTCGGGCCGGGAGCGGGGGGCGGGGCGGGGTTCGTGACGTCCATCGGTTTCTCGTGTTTCTTCAGGAGGGACATACCGTCAGGAGGGACATACCGCGCGCAGGAAGCGGGCCAGTCGGGCGACGCCTTCCTTGATCGCGTCGGGGTCCAAGTAACTACAGGCCAGGCGGAGTTGGTAGTCTCCGCCGTTGCCCAGATAGAAGTGGGACATCGGGGTCCACAACACGCCGAACTCGCGGGCGGACCGTTCGAGCAGCCGCTCGTCCGCGGGGACGGGGAGCCTGACACGTACGAAGAAGCCGCCGCGCGGGCGGTTCCAGGAGACTCCGGCGGGCGCTCCGGTGCCCGGTCCGAGCGCGTGGTCCAGCGCGTCCAGCAGCAGCGCCAGATTGCGCTGGTACAGCTCGGCCTTGGCGCTGACGACCGAGGCCAGCGAGCCCTGGTGCTCCAGCAGGATGCCGCCGACGACCGCCTGGGCGATCGGCGAGGTGTTGACCGTCACCATGCTCTTGAGGGTGGCGAGTTCGTCGGCGAGCAGTCCGGTGCGGCCCGACGCGTCCCGTACCCGCTGGTCGGCGACGACGTAGCCGACGCGCGCTCCCGGCATGCACACCTTGGCGAACGTGCCCAGGTGCACGACCCGTTCACCGCCGGGCAGGGCCTTCAGCGGCGGGAGCGCGCCCGGCTGCCGGGCGGTGAACGCGTAGGCGTTGTCCTCCAGCAGGAGGAAGTCCTCGCGGGCGGCGACGTCGAGCAGCCGGTGGCGGTCGGCCAGGCCGAGGAAGCCGCCGGACGGGTTGGAGAAGTCCGGTGCCACGTACAGGGCCCGGATACGGCGGCCCGCCTCGCGCGCGGCCCGGCACACGTCGTCCAGCTGGGCGAAGTCGATCCCGTCGTCGGTGTCGTCGACCGCGACGAGGTCCACGCCGAGCAGCCCGGCCGCCCCGGACAGACCGACGAAGCACGGGTTGACGACCGCCACGAGGTCACCGGGTCCGGCGGCGAGCGCGCGCAGCGCCAGCAGCATCGCCTCCTGGCAGCCGACCGTGATCACCACGGACTCGGGCGGCACGTCGATGCCCTGGTCGGTGCGGAGCGCGCCGGCCACCAGGTCACCGATGAGACCCCTGCTCGGCCCGTACTGGTAGAGGAGCCGTTCGGCCTGATCGGGTTTGAGCCCCCGGTCCTCGGTGAGATGGCGGAGGTAGCGGCCGATGTGCCGGGAGACGTCGATCTGGTCGAAGAAGCTGATGTGCGGGGCGCCCGGCGCGAAGGAGAGCGCGTCGGGGAAGCGGCCCATCACCTCGTTGAGGAAGTTGATCGACCCCATCGCGGGGGAGCCCAGGGAGCTGTGCAGGTGTTCGCGCCGCAGGACGACGTCCGCCCCGGCGGTCACCGGCCCGGCTCCGCGCCGTTCCGCGTGTCCGAGCGCGCGGAGAAGCGGCCGACCTTGTCCAGCACGTCCTCGCCGTAGAGCCGTTCGGCCTGCGCCAGCGAGAATTCCGCCATGTACGCGCGGAACGCGTCGACCGGCTCCTCCGAGACCCGCAGCATGCGCCGGTTGGCGAGCACCGCGGGCGCCGCCAGCTGGGTCACCGCGTCGTCCACCGCCCGGTCCATCGCCTTCGGGTCGACCACCTCGTCGATCAGCAGCCGGGCGTCCGGCTCGCCCGCCCAGATCCTGCGTCCGCCGAGCACCGCCTGCCGGGCCACCCGGCCGCCGGTCAGCCGCGCCAGCCGGAAGTTCGCCGCGCCGGGCACGATGCCCTCCTGCGCGGCGGGGAGGCTGAGGTAGGAGTCGGCGGCGGCGATCACCTTGTCCATCACCAGCAGCAGCTGGGTGCCGCCGCCGATGGCGAACGTGTCCACCGCGGCCACCCACGGCTTCTCCACGCCGTGCGCCGGGAAGGTGTCCGGGCGGCCTCCCGTGGACAGGCCCCGGTACATCTTGCTGATGTAGCCGAGTTCGCGTTGCAGGAGGAAGCCGGTGAACGAGATCCGGCCGTGGTGCAGATCGGCCAGATTGACACCCGCGCTGAAGACCCGCCGGCCCTGGTAGCGCGGGTGGGTCATGGGCCCGCCGCGCAGTACCCCGACCCTGATGCCGTCGTCCAGCAGCACCAGGTCGACGGCCACTTCGAGCTGGGCGATCAGCTCGTTGTCCTCCGCGTTGAGACAGGAGTCGTTGTGGAAGGTCACATGGCCGCCGTCGCCGTGCCGCTCCACCGTCACCTTGCCCAGCTCGGCCCGTCCGGTGGCCCGGAAGTCCGGCAGCAGCGCCTGCGCCCGGGGCGTCGGGTCCCGCATCACGTCGAGCAGATGCGCGCCGGCGCCGGGCAGCCGCAGGATCTCCCGGAAGAAGATGCCCTGGTCGATCTCCCGGCCTTCCTTGTCCGCCTGCGCGTGGCGCAGTTCCTCGGCCAGCTGGGCGCCGTCCGGGACGAGTCCGGGGAAGCTCTCGGCCGCCGCGCCCGCCAGCTCGGACAGCCCGAGCCGTACGGTGCGTCCTTCGGTCAGCCGGTCGTAGACCGCTTCCGCGTGGGCCCGCAGGAAGGCTGCCCGCAGCTCGCGGCAGGCGCGGTGGATCGCGGCGGCCCGCGACTGCTGCTCCTCGGAGCGTTCGGCGCGCGGCGGCAGCGCGGCCAGCGGTGCCTCGCGGTCGCGGATCGCGGCGGCCAGCGCGAGGGCGGCGGCGGACAGTTCACCGCCGCCCAACGGGACGGGGGCGGGCCCGTGTTGGTGTTCGGGGCTGGGGGCGGATCTGGCGGAGGTCGACGTCGACACGCGGTTCCTTCGGACGAGGATGAGGGACAGGGAGGGACGTGCGGGACCCCGCCCGGGCGGGGAGCCGCTCCGTACCGGAGGTCAGCGCGCGGTGGCCAACGAGCCGTCGGCCGCGCCCTGTTCGGCGCCCGACCGGTCGGCCTCCGCCGGTTCGGCCGTGCCGCGGTGGCGCAGACTGCGGTCGCACGCGGCCAGATGGGCGCCCAGGGCCTCCTCGTAACTGAGGGTCGCGTCGAACAGCAGCCTGCGCCGTATCGACCACTCGCGGCCCGGCACGGCCGACAGCTCGCCCGCCACCAGCACCGCGCGGCGCAGGGCGGCCTCGCCGCCGTCCGCCGTCTCGTCCACCAGGTCGAGACCGGCGGCCTGTTCGGCGTCCAGCCAGGGGCGGCGCAGCAGCAGGCGGCGGGCTCGCGCCGTACCGATCTGCTGCGCCAGCCGGTGCACAGCCGTGCTCGGCCAGGCGCCGTCCTCGGCGCCCGGGAGCCGCAGGCGCGTGTCGCCGGCCGCGATCCGGTAGTCGGCGGTGAGCAGTGTCTCCAGCGCGGGGCCGGTGCAGGTGCCCTCCACGAGCGCCAGGGTGGGGCGCCCCGAGGTCTCCAGGCGGCGCAGTGCCCGCTCCCAGGTGTTGACCAGATGGATGCCCGTACCGGCGGGGGACGCGCCCCCCGTCGAGCCGGCGCCGCCCAGCAGGAGCAGGACGACACCGCGGTCGGCGCCCTCCGCCCGCTCGGCGGCGGCGCGCACCCGGTCGACCAGCGCCGGGGTCAGTTCCTCGTCGCCGACCGTCAGGACGGCGGCCGCCTCGTCGTGGAGACGGACGGTCAGGGCGTTGGGGGTATCGGTATCCGAGCCGGACACGGTCACACTTCCTTCGTCGTCCGCCGGTGAGGGCGGTGAGGGTGGTGGGGGCTGTGGGGTTGGTTCGGTGCGTGCGGTCGGTGCGGTGGTGCGCTCGGTGCGGGTGCCGTCACCACTGGACGAGCGCGGTCTCGATGGTGGAGCCGGGGCCCATGGTCATGAGCACGCCGTAGTCACCGCGCCGCACCCGGCCCTCCTCCATCAGGCGCTCGTAGGAGAACAGGAACGAGCCGCTCGACAGGTTTCCGTAGTCGCGCAGCACTCCGGTGGTGTGGCGCAGTGCGTACGTGCTGAGGCCGAGGTTGACCTTGACCGAGTCGATGACCTTCTTGCCGCCCGAGTGGACCAGCCAGTGGTCGATGTCCGCGCGCCCCAGACCGGTGCCGCGGAGCAGCCGGTCGACGACTTCCTCGGCGTTGGCGCCGACGACATACGGCACGTCACGGTCGAGGAAGAAGCTGAACTTGCCCTGGTCGTCGTCCCAGTCGTAGCGCATCGCGTCCACCGCTTCGGGGATGATGCGGCTGGCGGCCTTCAGTACGGTGCCCACGGGCGCCGCCTCGTCGGCCTCCGGCGTCCGCGTCTCGTGGTCGCCCAGCGCCGCCTGTGCCGTTCCCGCCGGGTCGGTGACCATCACCACGGCCGCCGCGCCGTCGCCGAAGAGGCTGTTCACCACCGAGGTGCGCATGGTGCCGTCGAAGACATAGGCGGCGGAGCAGACCTCCGCGCAGACCATGACGGCCGCCTGCCCGGGGTTGGCCGCCGACCAGGACGCCACGGCGGCCATGGCGTTGAGGCCGGCGTTGCAGCCCATCCCCACGACGTCGAGCCGGCCGGTGGAGACCGGCAGCCCCGCCTCCTTGACGAGATGGGCGGAGAAACCGGGCGTGAGCAGTCCCGTGGTGGTCACGCAGCAGAGGTATCCGACGTCGGAGAGCGCGAGTCCGGCCCGCTTCAGGGCCGTCTCCAGTGACTCCCGGCCCGTCCTGACGCCCTGTTCCCTGTGCTTGGCGAGCAGTTCGCCCTGGGTCTCGGTCCTGCGGGTGCCGTCGGCGAGTTCGGGCGGCAGGGTCAGATAGCGGCGCTCGATGGCGCTGTTGAGGAAGACGGACCTGATCCGGGGGTCCTCGATGCCGAACAGCTCCAGCATCTCGCGCTGGGTGTAGGAGTTGGCGGGGGTGGCCGTACCGAAGCCGACGACCGACGGCCGGGGACCCGCGTTCGCCGTGCTGAGCCGCTGTCCGGACGCCGGGGTCCCGGGTGCGCCGGAAACGGCGGTGTCGGAGGCCGGGGCGGTGGGTGCGGTGGCGGTGGGTGCGGTGGCGGTCATACCGGCACCTCCAGCTCGTTGGTGGCCAGCTCGATCTGCTCGGTCGTGTGCGCGGCCGAGACGGCCATCCGGATCAGCCCGCTGCCCTTGGCGACGGTCGGGAAGAACGCGGGGGTGACGATGACCCCCGCCTTGCGCAGCCGCGCCGCGGCCACGAGCGCGTCCTCCTCGCTCTTGAAGAGCGCCCCGCGGATCGGCGAGCGGGTGCCCGCGTTGAACAGCGCGCCTCCCGTGCGGGAGTCGAAGAGTTCGGTGTTGCGCCACAGGTCCCGCTGGAGCCGGGCCACCGTGCCGTCGAGATGCAGCTCCGCCGACGCCCGGCAGGCGCTGATGACGGGCAGGGCGATGGGGCCGCCGAAGATCAGCGGATTGCCGAAGCGTCTCAGCTCCACCGTGTCCTCCTCGGTGTTGAGCAGGACGAAGCCGCCGTTGCTGCCACCGAACGCCTTGGCGAGCGAGCCGACCAGGATCACCGAGGCGGGCAGCCCGCCGGGCAGGTTGCGGAACTCCTCGTACGCGAAACCGGCCCCCTGCTCCCCCGTGATCGACACCCCGTGCGCGTCGTCCACATACAGATAGCCCTCGGCCGCCGCGCACAGGTCGTACAGCGTGGCCACGTCGATGAGCCCGCCCATGGACCCCACACCGTCCACGAGGACGATCGGGGTGCGGCCGGCGTCGCGTACCGCCGCCAGCCGGACGGTGAGGTCGTCGAGGTCCTCGCAGTCGAACCGGTCCACGTCGCCGATCTGTTCGAGCACGCCGCGCAGCACCTGGATGGAGGCGTGCGCGGTGCGCTCGATCAGGAAGGTGACCCCGCTCGCCGACACCGGGTAGCTGGGCAGCACGCCCGTTCCGAGCAGCGGCAGCACACCCAGGTGGACACTGCCGACGGCCGTGAAGCAGGTGGCGTGCCGGCCGCCGTAGACGGTGCCGAGCATCCGCTCCAGCGTTTCGAGGTCCTCGTACCGCATCCGGGTGCGGGACGAGGAGAACTGCACGCCGACCCGGCGCAGGGTGGTGACGGCCGCCTCCACAACGGCCGGGTGGGTGTCGAGGCCGAGATAGGAGCAGGAGATGAACTCGACGGCTCTGCGGCCGTCCGCGAGCGTCACCTCCTTCTCCTCCCGGCCCGCGAAGACATGGCTGGTCAGGTCGGTGGCGATGGCCCGGGTCAGCGCGTCCGACGTCTTGTCTACGCGCGTGGCTACCCAGTTGTGACGTTCGATCGTACGAGGCATCTGAGTGTCTCCAGGGATGCGTACGGATGCGTGAGGGGGAACGGTCGGAACGGCTATCGGAGCGACGGCCGAGCGGCGCGGGAATCCCGCGGAGCGGCGTGACGGCCGCCGCGTGACGGACCTGCCGCGTAAGGGAGTTCAGCCTGCGGTGCGGTTGACGAAGAAGGGCGTCTTGCCCCGTGCCGTGTGGTGGAACTCGGAGCTGTCGACCCGCTCCAGCGTCAGCCCGCGGTACAGCGGCGCGGTGAAGACCCTCCCCATGTGGTAGGCGCCGTGCAGGGCGGCGACGGCGTCCTCGGTGGTGACCGAGGGCGGTGTGCGTTCCGAGACCAGCAGCCGGATCGAGAAACCCGGATCGTGCTGGGTCACCTGGAACTGGCAGTCGGCCGGGTCGCTGATGCCCAGCGTCGCCAGCTGCTCCATCACCAGATCACGGGAGATGGTGGTGCTGTCGACGTTCATGGACATCCCCACCCGGCCCGTGAGGGTCAGCTGTCGCGCGGCGCTGCCGCACAGACAGGGGCGGGTCTCGATGTATCCCTCGTCGCCGATCCGGTAGCGCAGCAGGGGCATTCCGGAGTCGGTGAGCATCGTCACGACGACCTCACCGATCCGGCCGTCCGGCTGTATCCGCTCGGCGTCCGTGTCGACCACCTCGACCACCAGCACGTCCTCGTGCAGATGGTGGGTCGAACCGCTCTGGTAGGTGCACTGGTAGCCGACGGGCCCGGTCTCGCTGGTGGAGTACGAGAACGACCGCACCCGCAGATCGGGCCGGGCGTCGGCGAGTTGGCGCTCCCTGCTCTCACCGAGGATCTCGCCGATGTAGAGCAGACTGCCCACGCCACGCAGGAGTTCACGTGTCGCGTCGCCGGTCAGCAGCCCCGTCCCCGCCGAGGGTGAGCAGATGACCGCGTCCACCCCGTTCTCGCGCAGCAGCTCCGCCGTCTCCGGGGAGGCGAGGGCGCTGCTGCCCATGGGGAAGGACATGGCCGGCAGCAGCTCCGTGACCTCCTGGGCGAAGGTGAACGCGCCGTTCAGCTCGCCCGGGTAGAGGAAGTTGGCGATACGGCGGGGGTGCGGCCGCAGCGCGCTGCGCACCCCGCGCGCGCCGAGAGCCGAGACCCGGCGGCTGAACTCCCACGAGTGGTGGATCATCTTGCGCCGTCCTGATGTACCGCTGGAGCGCAGGACGAGCCCCGAGCGGCCGTCGCCGAGCACCAGATCCTCCGAGGCGGGCGGACAGGACGCCTGGAGATCGGCCGGTGAGAACAGGGGGAGTTTCAGCAGATCGCGCGGCACCCTGATGTCGAGCGCGCCGGGCCAGGAGGCGGCCACCGCCGGATCCCTCCTCAGGGCGTCCACGGTACGGGCGAGATTGCGCTGCTGGATTTCCTCCAGCTGCGCCCGCGTCAGAATGTCGAGATTCTCTGCCAGTTCAATCTTTGACGACTCACCGGCAGGCGCCCCGCCCTGTGGCGAGGCCGGATACATTTCCCCCAGCACGATTTCCTCACTTGGTCCGCTGTTCAACAGATTCACCTGTCCCCACCGGTTGGCAGAGGCATGTTTTTCGGCCATTGCGTCGCCGCCACCGGGCCGGAAATAGTTGAATCCCGGTTGTTTCCGGTGGATGCCCCGGCACCCTCCGTCACGGCGGTACGTTCGCCGCAGCGGGCTGATTCCCGTTCCGGTCCGCGGTCCGGTATCCGGGCCAGTCCGGTGGGCGGCGGCCGTTGAACGCGGCGACGCCCTCCGCCCAGTCGGCCGAGAAGGCGACCGTGTGCCAGGCGGCGTCCTCGACCTCCAGCCCCGCCGCCAGATCCCGGCCCTGCCCCAGTCGCAGCGCGCGCTTGGCGGCCCGCAGCGCCACCGGCGAGTTGGCCGCGTAGGTCCGGGCGAGGTCGAGAGCCGTGGCGCGGGCGGCGCCCGCGGGCGCGAGGACGTCCACCAGCCCGAGGCCGTGTGCTTCGGTGGCCGGTACTCGCCGCCCGCTGAAGATCAGCTGGGCCGCGACGGCGGCGCCGACCCTGCGGGGCAGCAGCTGCGTACCGCCGCCGCCCGGAATGACCCCGACCGTGGTCTCGGGCAGCCCCACCGTCGCCCCGGGGTCCGCCACGATGACGTCGCAGGACAGCGCGATCTCGTAGCCGCCCCCCAGCGCGTAGCCCTGAACAGCGGCGATGACCGGCATGGGCAGCGCGAGGACCCCCGCGTACGCCGCCCGGCTGCCGGGTCGCGCCGCGGCCCGGTCGGCCTCGGTGTAGCCGGCGCGCTCCTTCAGGTCGGCGCCCACACAGAAGGCACGTTCACAGCGGGAGGTGATGACGGTGACGCCGACGGAGGGATCGTGTCCGAGATCAGCCGTCGCCTCGGCCAGCGCGGCGCCGAACTCGGCGCAAACCGCGTTCATGCGTTCTGGCCGATTCAAGACCAGCTCGGCGATCCGGCCGTTGTGTGTGCGGTGAACGAGAATGTACGCTCCGTAGCGCAGTTCGGACATCACGCCCTGCCCGGTACCGGATCGGGGCAAATGTCTGCCATCGACGGTGAGCACGCCGTCGCGCTGTGGATTCCGGGCACGGCCGAATATGGCACGTACGGACATGTGATTGCGCGCAGCACGACTCGTTTCCCCCCGACGTAATCAGTGCCTGATACGACGTAAATCTGCCACCCGCCGAGAGGGGGCCGCCAGTGCGCATGCACGTCGTAATGCCGCCAGGCGAGAATGCGACGGGCCGAAAACCCGCCAAAATGCCTGAACGGATTAATCTGGATTCTTCGGACATGAGGTAGTGCAGTGAATATGCCAGCTCACCATGTTGATCATTCTCCGCTCCCGATCGACGAGGAGATCACCGCGGCCTACGCATTCCTCTGCGGTTCGGGGAACGCGTCGGTCGAGCAGATCGCCGCGGCGCTGGAAATCGGAATCGACAGGGCACGGCAATTGGTCGGCCGCCTCGCGGAGTTACATCTGATCGATTCGGCCGGGGACGGCACGTACACACCGGGATCGCCCCGGGCACTCGGCGCCGGCGTGATCGCCCCCGCCATCAGACAGCTGGAGAGCGGCCAGCGGCAGATCATCAGGATGATGACGGAGCTGGACGCCCTCACCAAGATCTACGAGCGGAGTCCCGCCGAGCGGCTGCGCCGCCCCCGGATCGAGATCCTGCCCGAGGTCACGGCCGTACGGGCGGTCCTGACCGAACTCTCGGCGGGGGCACGGACCGAGATCCTCACCTCCCAGCCGGGCGGTGCCCGGCCCGCCGACGTACTGCGCGAGTCCCTCGACCGGACGGAGGCGGTGCTGAGCCGGGGCATCACCATGCGCACCATCTACCAGTACACCGCCCAGTTCTCCCAGGTCACGGTGGACTACGTCCGCCATGTGACGGAGCGGGGCGTCGAAGTGCGCATGCTCGGGGACGCGTTGATGCGGATGATCATCTTCGACCGGGAGATCGCGGTGCTGCCGCAGTACGACCGGGACGGTGCCGTGGTCGTCAGCGACCGGAGCATCGTGGACTTCGCGGTGCAGGCGTTCGAACGCGCCTGGCCGGTGGCGAGGCCGTTCCCCGTCTCCTACGACCGGGGCCAGGTCAAGAGCACCTCCGTGGAGATCCAGCTCTCCATCTCGCGGCTGCTGGTGGAAGGGCTGGAGGACAAGGTGATCGCCCGCCGCATGGGTATGTCGCTGCGGACCTGCCAGCGCCATATCTCGGAGATCATGTCGCGGATCGGGGCCCGCAACCGGATGCACGCGGGCTATCTCCTGGGGAAGCTGATCGACAGTCAGAACTGACCAGGCACCGGCGCCCCACGCTCAGGAACGGTCGCCGTCCCGGGCGGACGAGGCGCCGGGCGGAGCGGCCGGCGAGTCGTCGGGTGCACCACCGGGAGTACCAGCGGGCGAGACCTCGGGTGTGGGCTCGGGCGAGTCCTTGCCAGCGCCCGAGGGCATGACGTAGCGCGTGACGGCGAGACCGCCCACGAGCAGCACCAGCCCGGCCAGCACACCCACCCCCATACCGAAGTGGGCCGGTTCCGGCAGCCAGGACGCGGAGGTGCTGACCGCGACTCCCGCCGCCATGTTCCCGCAGATCTCACCGATGGCCGTGACCAGGCTGACGAGCGCGATGACATCCGTCAGCCGTGTCTGCGGCACCGTGTCGGCCGCCTCCACCTGGATCTTCGGGAACGCCAGACACTCCGCGACGGCGAACAGCGTCAGCCCCGCGAGGATGAGCGTCAGGCTGCCGGTGAAGGAGAGCACGAGCCCCGTGCCCCCGCCCACCGCGACGATCAGATACAGCGCGCCGCGCTTCAGCCGGGTGAAGAACGGCAGCAGCGCCAGCTGGATGGCGATGATCGCCAGCGGCTGGAAGCTGAGGAACAGCGTCCGGTGCTCCGCCTGGGCGGGGTTGACCACCTCGTACAGCAGGATCATCGCGTAGAGGAACCCCATCGCGAAGTAGATCGCGAAGGTGTACCCGAGCACCACCGCCACCGCGGGCGTCCTCAGGACGGTGAGCCGGCCGCGGAGCCCGTTGGCGCCCCGGGGCGGCAGCGCGAAGTCGAGCCCCCGGGCGAGGAGCCCGACGGTGATTCCGATCGTCGTCTCGACGGCGGCCAGGGCCAGCAGCGCGGGAACCCCGCCCCGCCCGACCGGCCCGGCCGCGAGCGGCGCCAGCACATAGGCGGTGTTCAGCAGGATGAAGAAGACCTGGAAGACCTGGCTGCGGCGGTCGTCGGTCGCCGCGGCCACCAGCAGGGAACGCACCGCCGGGCGTGAGATGCCCACGCCGAGACCGGCAAGCACCGCGAAGAGATACAGCGCCGGGGCCGAGGTGCTCACGGCGACGGTGACGAATCCGGCGGCCTTCAGCGACGAGGCGATCGTCAGGACCCAGGCCGGATGGACCCGGCTGAACGCGATCGGTGTGACCAGCGCGCCGACCAGGGCCGAGCCGACATGGACGGACAGCGCGAAGGAGAAGACGGACGGCGCGATCCGCCCGCCGTGCAGGACCGCCACCGGAAGCAGCGTGAGCACCATCGCCAGACCGAAGTTGGACAGCAGGGTGAAACCCAGCCCCGCCCCCACGGCCCGGGGATGCCAGCCCGTCTTCGGCGCCGCCGTCTCCGTAACCGTTCCCGTCATGCGCGGTGCGCCGGGGCGGACTCGGACAGCAGCCGGGCGACCCACGGGAAGAACGCGTCGGCGAGCTGCGACCGGGCGGGCTCGGGCATCGAGGAGAACTCCGCCATGGCGGTGCCCCACTCGCCGAGCACCGGCCCGTCGTCGGTCAGCAGCCAGTCGACACAGAGATATCCGGCCTGGAGATCCGCGACGATCCGCTCCACGTCCCCGAGGACGGCCGCCACGTCCGGGTTGGCGCTCGAACTGCCGCCCTGGGTGATGTTGGCGAGATACGCGCCCTCCGCCGGACTGCGCAGCATGCTCGCGGCGAACTTCCCGTCGACCATCGCCACCCGCAGATCACCCTTGTTGGGCAGATACTCCTGCACGATGTAGCTCTGCCCGGTCTGGGACGCGATGTCGACGGCGGCCCGCAACTGCTCGTAGCTGTCCAGCTTCAGCACGCCGAAGCCGATGCCCATCTCGCGCGCCTTGAGGATGTACGGCCCCTCGCCGATCTCCTCGCGGACGACGTCGAGGCCCTTGCGCGCGTACCGCCCGAAGGGCAGCGCCACCGTCTTCGGCACCCGCACGCCGAGCGTCGACGCACGGGCCAGGATCGCCAGCTTGTCGCGCTCCAGGCACTCCGGCCCGACGAGCGAGCGGTTCAGCAGGACGGAGTCACTGGCGTCGATGGCCCGGTAGATGCCCCGCAGGAAGTGCGTGGCCTGCGGGTCACCGCTCACGTCGTCCACGATGTACGCCTGCCGCGTGCCGAGCAGATCCACCCCGTCGTGCCACAGCCGGGGACGCTCGTCGCACGCGGGCACGAGCTCGTTCGCGCTGATGAAACGGAAGGCGAATCCGTGCCGCGAGCAGGGCTCCGCCCAGCGCTCGGTCATCTGCTCGGTGATCTTGTCCACGTACTCCGGCAGAAAATCGTCCGGATGGCAGATCCACGTCACCAGGCGCTCATTCGCCACGATCGCAACTCCTACAAGAGACCTCATCGGCATGTGACGGCACCCCCGCGACCACTCCGACCGCTGCACCGACGACGTCTCACTCTTGCAGGATTCCGGCCGGCCTCTCGCCCATCCGAGGGCTCGGATCTTCGCCTTGCGCCGATGCGACAGGGGTTCGAGAGCGGCCCGCCGGTCAGCTCAGGCGGTGCGGCGCAGCAGCGCCAGATACATCGCGTCCGTGCCGTGGACGTGCGGCCACAGCTGGACGTCGGGACCGTCCCCCAGCGCCGCCACACCGGGCATCAGCGGGCGGGCGTCGACCCACTCCGCCCCGGCGGCCGGGCCGCCCCTGCCCTTGAGCACGTCCTCCACCACGGCGCGCGTCTCGGCCGGGTGCGGGGAGCACGTGGCGTAGCCGACCACCCCGCCCACCCGCACGGCCCTCAGCGCCTCGCGCAGCAGGGAGCGCTGGAGCGGGGCGAAGCCCTCCAGGTCCTCGGGACGGCGGCGCCAGCGGGCCTCCGGGCGGCGGCGCAGGGCGCCGAGTCCGGTGCACGGGACGTCGACCAGCACGCGGTCGAAGACGCCGGGCCGCCACGGCGGGCGGGTGCCGTCGGCGGTGATCACCTGGTACGGGCCCGGGTTGCCCGTCAGCGCGCGCTCGACCAGGCGTGCCCGGTGCGGCTGCTTCTCGGAGGCGAGCAGCCGCGCGCCCCGCTCGGCGGCCAGCGCGGCCAGCAGCGCCGCCTTGCCGCCGGGGCCCGCGCAGCCGTCGAGCCACCGGCTGTCGGTGCCCTCCAGCGGCGCGTTGGCGAGCGCCACGGCGACGAGCTGGCTGCCCTCGTCCTGGACTCCGGCCCGGCCCTCGCGTACGGCGTCGACGGCGCCCGGTTCGCCGCCCTCGGTGAGCCGGACCGCGTACGGGGACCAGCGTCCCGGCAGTGCGGACTCCTCGCCCAGTGTGTCGAGGAGCGCGTCGGCCGAGACGCGTCCGGGGCGCGCGACGAGCGTCACCTCCGGGCGTTCGTTGTCAGCTTCGAGGAGGTCCTCGATACCGCCCCGGCCGCCCCCGAGCGCGTCCCAGAGCGCGGAGACGATCCAGCGGGGGTGCGAGTGGACGACGGCGAGATGGTCCTCGGCGTCCTCGTCGTACGGCGGCGCGACCCGCTCCACCCAGGTGTCGAGGTCGTCCCGGGAGATCTTCCGCAGCACGGCGTTGACGAACTTGGCGCGTCCGTCGCCGAGCACGACGCGGGCCAGCTCGACACTCGCCGACACGGCGGCGTGCGTGGGGATGCGGGTACCGAGCAACTGGTGGGCGCCGAGGGCCAGTACGTCGAGCACCGGCGGGTCGACCTGGCGCAGCGGGCGGTCGATGCAGGCCGAGATGATCGCGTCGTACGTGCCCTGGCGGCGGAGCGTGCCGTAGACCAGTTCGGTCGCGAGCGCCGCGTCGCGGTTGTCGAAGTCGCCCGCCTCCCTGGCCTTCTTCAGGAGGGGCGGGAGGACGAGGTTGGCGTAGGCGGCGCGTTCGTCGACGGCCCGCAGCGCCTCGAAGGCGAGGATCCGCACGGGATCCTTCTTGGGACGGCGGTGGGTCTTGGCGGGACGACGACGTGCCTGCTCGTTCAAAGGTGCTCCGCGGTGAGGAAAGGTGGTCCGGAAAGGTGCCGCGCGGGAGGTGAGGTGGTGCCGCGCGTGGCGGTCGGACCTCCTCAGCGTACGTCCGCGGGCCCCCCGGCCGCGCCGAGCCGCTCGACGGGGGCGATCCGCACACCGCGGGCCCAGTCGGCGGCGCGCATGGGCTTCTTGCCCTGCGGCTGGACCCAGAGCAGTTCGACGGCGTACGAGCCGGTGCCGACGTGCACGGAGTTCTTGCCGACGGTCGGCTCCCCGGGCGCGAGGTCGGTGCGCTCGGGCGTCGGCGCGACCTGGATCAGCTTGAGGCGTTCGCCGCGGAAGACGGTCCAGGCGCCGGGAGCGGGGGTGCAGCCGCGTACGACCCGGTCGACGCGCAGCGCGGGCGCCGCCCAGTCGACCCGCGCGTCCTCGACCGTGAGCTTGGGCGCCAGCGAGACGCCTTCGGCGGGCTGCGGCACGGCCTTGAGCGTGCCGTCCTCGATGCCGTCCATGGTCGCGGCGAGCAGTCCGGCACCGGCGAACGCGAGCCGGGTCAGCAGGTCACCGCTGGTGTCGGTGGGCCGTACGTCCTCCGTGATCACACCGTAGACGGGTCCCGAGTCGAGCCCCTCCTCGATGAGGAAGGTGGCCGCTCCGGTCGTCTGGTCACCGGCGATCACCGCGTGCTGCACGGGCGCGGCGCCGCGCCACGCGGGGAGCAGCGAGAAGTGCAGGTTCACCCAGCCGTTGGCCGGGACGTCGAGGGCGACGCGGGGCAGCAGCGCGCCGTAGGCGACGACGGGGCAGCAGTCGGGGGCGATCTCGCGCAGCCGGGCCAGGAAGTCCTCGTCGCGGGGCCTGGCGGGCCGGAGGATCTCGATGCCCTCCTCCTCGGCGCGCTGCGCGACGGGGCTGGCGACGAGCCGGCGGCCCCGGCCGGCGGGTGCGTCGGGGCGGGTGACGACGGCGGCGACCTCGTGCCGGTCGGAGGCGATCAGTGCGTCCAGGGCTGGTACGGCGACCTCGGGGGTGCCTGCGAAGACGAGCTTCACTGCGGGACTTCCTCGCTCTCTCGTGCGGCTTCCGGTCGGCCGTCGGCGGGCGGGCGGCGGGCACCCGTGCGGCCGGCGGCGGACAGCGCACCAGTCTATGGGCCGTCCGGGAGCCGGGACGGCAGGGGGCGTACGGGAGCCCGCGCGCCCCAGGCATATGCGCTTACGCCCCCGCAGCGTGACCACATCGGCGGGTGGCGCGTTGTCAAGGGAGATTGACCTCAAACGGGCCGCCCGTGCGGCTCGATCCGTTACAACGCCGGTTCGAGAGGCTTGTTCATGGCCGACCACGCAACCCACGACGCACAAGCCCGGGCAAACCTGCACCTGTTGGTGCGGGACATCGAGCGCGTCCGCCGGCAGGTGGACGCACTGCGCACCCTGACAGCCCAGTTGGGCAACGTCTACCGCCCGCGTCGTTCGGGCCCTTCGACGGGCTTCGTCGTCTACGGCCGGGCACCAGCCCCGACCGTCCGTCTCGCTCAGGAGCTGCGGGACAGTGTCGAGAGTCTGGTGACGGCGGCCGTGGACTTCGATCGCTCGCTCGGCTTCTCGTGGGACGCGGTCGGCTCGGCGCTCGGTGTCACCAAGCAGGCGGTGCACCGCCGTTACGGTACGAGACGCGCGGCCCAGCAGGCGGCGCTCGCCGAGGGCGACCGCCCCGCGGACCCCGCGCCGCAGCCCCGGCCTCCGGGCCCCCCGCAGGGCGTCCCGGCGGTACCGGCGGCCCGCTCGATGCCGCCGCAGCCGCCGGTGGCCCCGCAGCCGCACCGCGAGGAGGCGCGCCCCGGGGCGCTCCCGGGCCCGCGCAACGGCTGACCGGGCCGTCGTCCGCTCACACGGAAGGGGCGGCCGCCGAGGCGGCCCGCCCACCGGTGGCGAGCCCCGCCGCAGGGGCCGGCCGACGCCGCGTCGGCCGCTGCCGGGGAGGGATCGTTCGTCAGCCGATGTCGGGGGGATCGATCCGGATGCGCACCGGGTCACCGCCGCCCCGTGCCAGCCGGCCCGCCTGGGCCGACTTCAGGGCCGTCGCCAGCGCCGCTCCGCTGCCCGGCGGCACGCGCAGCAGCGCGCGCTCCCACACCTCGCCCGGCGGCGGATCGCCGGTCCTGCGGGGCCGGGCCGAGTCCGTGACCGGCAGCGGGACGGGACCCAGCACCTCGGCGTCTGGCGGCAGTTCGGCGGCGGCCAGGAACGCGGCCACCGCGTCGGGCCGGCCGGTCACCGCCGCCATCCGCGACACCGGCGGAAAGCCCAGCTCCGCCCGCTCCGCCAGCTCGCGCTGTGCGTGGCCGACGGGGTCCCAGCGCACGAGCGCCTGGACGGGCCGCAGCGTCGGCTCGGCCACGATCACGACCGCGCCGCCGTCGGCCTGCCCCCGGACCAGCGAAGCGGCGTGCAGCCAGCGCCGCAGCGCCTCCTCCCCCGCTCTCAGATCGGGCCGGCCGAGCATCGCCCAGCCGTCGAGGAGCAGCGCCGCCGCGTAGCCGCCCTCGGCGACGGGCTCGGCGCCGGGCGTGCTCACCACCAGCGCGGGCCGGCCGGTCACCGAGTCGAGGACGTGGTCACGGCCCGACGTCCGCACGGGGACGGCCGGGAACGCCCTGCCGAGCTCCTCGGCCGTACGCCGCGCGCCCACGACGCTGGCGCGCAGCCGCGTGCCGCCGCACTCGGCGCAACGCCAGGCGGGCTCGCCGCGTCCGCACCACCCGCAGTGCAACTCCCGCTGTTCGGGCGCCTCCAGGGGCCCGGCGCAGTGCCGGCAGCGGGCGGGCGCACGGCAGCGCTCGCAGCCGAGCCGGGGAACATAGCCGCGCCGGGGCACCTGCACCAGGACCGGGCCGGTCCTGAGCCCTTCCCGGACGGTCTGCCAGGCGAGGCTGGGCAGCCGGGCCGCGCGGGCGGCCTCGTCACGCGCCAGCTCCCCGTCCCCCACGGTCCGGATCAGCGGCGCGGCCGTACGGAAGCGTTCCCGGTCCGCCGTCATCGGCAACGCCCAGCCGGTCTCGACCAGTTGGGCCGCCTCGACGGTGCAGCCCGTACCGCCCAGCAGGAAGGCGCACCTGTCGTGCGCGGCGCGCAGCAGCAGCACCTCGCGGGCGTGCGGCAGCGGTGCGTGGGGTTCGCTGTGGCTGGAGTCGCCGTCGTCCCAGATGGCGACGAGTCCGAGAGCCCGCACGGGAGCGAACATGGCCGCGCGGGTCCCCACGACGGCGCGCACCGAGCCTCGCCGGACGGCGAGCCACTGGCCGTACCGCTTCTGCGGGCCCGCCTCGGCGGTGAGCAGCGCGTGGTGGCCCTCGCCGAGCAGGGCCGTGAGCGCGGTGTCGACGCGCGCCGCGGCCCGACCGTCCGGGACGACGACGAGCGCCCCGCGATCCGAGGCGAGCGTCGCCGCGACGGCCCGCGCCAGCTCCTGCGCCCAGTGGGGTCCGGGCAGCGCGGTCCACACGGCTCGCGGGGAGCCGCCGTCGGCGAGCGCGTCCAGGAACGCCGCGCCCTTGGCGTACCGCTCCCAGGTGCCCGTCCCGGGTCGGCCGGGCGCGGGCAGCGGGTCGGGGGAGGCTCTCGCCTCCGCGCGCGCGTTCCTCGGTGGCACCGCCAGTTGCAGGACGTCGGCGAGGCTGCCCGCGTACCGGTCGGCGACGGCCCGCGCCAGCCCCAGCAGCTCGGGGCCGAGCACCGGCTCGGGCGACACCACACCGGCGAGCGCGGCGAGCGGTCCGTTGTAGTCCGACTCGGCACGGCGCTCCACGACGAAGCCGTCGATCAGCCGCCCGCCCTCCCGGCGCCCGCCCCGGACCTGGTGGGCCCCGGCCCCGAAGCGCACCCGCACCCGGACGCCCGGCTGCGCCGCCTCGTCGAGCTCCTCGGGCACGGCGTAGTCGAAGAACTGGTCGAGGTGGAGCACCCCCTTGTTCACCACGACGCGCGCCACCGGCAGCTCCGCGGCCAGCGGCGCCCCCCGCCAGGTCCGGGGCTTGGCCCGGGGCACCTTGGCGGCCCGCACGGTCTCCCGGATGAACGCGAGCTGCTCCGGCCCACCGCCCCCGGCGGACTCCTCCGGCTCCTCGTCGTCGCTGCTCACAGCCAAATTCTTACCAGACGGCACCGACACCCGCGGACCGCCCGCGGACGGGCCGGAGCCGACCGCTCCCGGCCCCCGCGGTGATACGCCGACGGGCCCCGACACCATCGGTGTCCGGGGCCCGTCGCCGCTGTCGTACGCGGAAGTCCTTACAGACCCGCCGCCTCGCGCAGCGCGTCCACGCGGTCGGTGCGCTCCCAGGTGAAGTCCGGCTCGTCGCGGCCGAAGTGCCCGTAGGCCGCCGTCTGGGCGTAGATCGGGCGGAGCAGGTCCAGGTCGCGGATGATCGCGGCCGGGCGGAGGTCGAAGACCGTGGCGATGGCCTGTTCGATCTTCTCGATGTCGACGGAGGCCGTGCCGAAGGTCTCGACGAACAGGCCCACCGGCTCGGCCTTGCCGATCGCGTACGCGACCTGGACCTCGCAGCGCGAGGCGAGGCCCGCGGCGACGACGTTCTTGGCGACCCAGCGCATGGCGTACGCCGCCGAGCGGTCGACCTTGGACGGGTCCTTGCCGGAGAAGGCGCCGCCGCCGTGGCGGGCCATGCCGCCGTAGGTGTCGATGATGATCTTGCGGCCGGTGAGGCCGGCGTCGCCCATGGGCCCGCCGATCTCGAAGCGTCCGGTCGGGTTGACCAGCAGACGGTAGCCCTCGGTGTCCAGCTTGATGCCGTCCTCGAGGAGCTGCTTGATCACGTGCTCGACGACGAACTCGCGGATGTCGGGTGCCAGGAGCGAGTCCAGGTCGATGTCCGAGGCGTGCTGCGAGGAGACGACGACCGTGTCGAGGCGGACGGCCTTGTCGCCGTCGTACTCGATGGTGACCTGCGTCTTGCCGTCGGGGCGCAGGTAGGGGATGGTGCCGTTCTTCCGGACCTCGGAGAGCCGGCGCGAGAGCCGGTGGGCGAGGTGGATCGGGAGCGGCATCAGCTCGGGCGTCTCGTCGCAGGCGTAGCCGAACATCAGACCCTGGTCGCCGGCGCCCTGCTTGTCCAGCTCGTCGCCCTCTCCCTCGACCCGCTTCTCGTAGGCGGTGTCGACACCCTGGGCGATGTCGGGCGACTGGGCGCCGATGGAGACCGAGACGCCGCAGGAGGCGCCGTCGAAGCCCTTCTTCGACGAGTCGTAGCCGATCTCCAGGATCTTGTCCCGGACCAGCTTCGCGATGGGCGCGTAGGCCTTGGTGGTGACCTCACCGGCCACATGGACCAGACCGGTCGTGATCAGGGTCTCGACGGCCACCCGCGAGGTGGGGTCCTCCCTCAGGAGCGCGTCGAGAATGGTGTCGCTGATCTGGTCAGCGATCTTGTCAGGGTGACCTTCGGTCACAGACTCCGAAGTGAACAGACGGCGCGACACATCGCTCCCTGGGGTTGCAGCGGCTGCTGGCTAGATCCTTGGCGGAACGGACGGGGAGCTGCGCCCCGCGACGTTCCGGGGCCAGTTTATCCGGCAGACGCCACGAAAGGTCCAGGTGTCTCGGCCAGTGGGAGGCGAGTTAGGGGTCGTCGCTCCGTCCTGCGATACGACGATCACCCCCTATCCCCACCCCAAACATTGGGTTTGGGCCGTTTTCACACACCTGGACGGGCGAACGAAGAATTAACGTCCCGTTCGTCTACACGGCCCCGAGCGCCGGTACGACGAGGTCCCAGACGGTGTCGGCGAGCGCCTCCTTGGGACCGTACGGAACGGGTGTCTCACCGCCGTCCGCCGCGAGGATCACCGCTTCGTTCTCCTCGGCGCCGAAGGTCTTGCGCTCCCCCACCTCGTTGACGACCAGCAGGTCGCAGCCCTTGCGGCGCAGCTTCGCCCGGCCGTTGGCGAGGACGTCGTCCGTCTCGGCGGCGAAGCCGACGATCACCTGTCCGGGCCTGGCGCGCTCGGCGCCGATCTCCGCGAGGATGTCGGGGTTGCGGACGAGCACGATCGGCGCGGGCTCCTCGCCGTCCTTCTTCTTGATCTTGCCGTCGGCGTAGGAGGCCGGGCGGAAATCGGCCACGGCGGCCGCCATGACCACGGCGTCGGCGTCCGCGGCTGATTTCAGTACCGCCTCACGCAGTTGTACGGCGGTTCCGACGCGTACGACGTCGACGCCCGCCGGGTCCGGCAGCCCGGTGTTCGCCTCGATGAGGGTGACGCGGGCGCCGCGGGCCGCCGCCGTTCGGGCCAGGGCGTACCCCTGCTTCCCCGAGGAGCGGTTGCCGAGGAAACGCACGGGGTCGAGCGGCTCGCGCGTCCCGCCGGCGGAGACGACGACATGGCGTCCCGCCAGGTCGGGCGCCCTCACGCCGCGGGCCAGCAGGCGGCGGCAGACCTCGAAGATCGCGTCGGGGTCGGGCAGCCGCCCCTTGCCGGTGTCGACGCCGGTGAGGCGGCCGACGGCGGGCCCGACGACGACCGCTCCGCGCTCGCGCAGGGTCGCGACGTTCGCCCGGGTCGCGGGGTGCTCCCACATCTCGGTGTGCATGGCCGGCGCGAAGACCACCGGGCAGCGCGCGGTGAGGAGCGTGTTGGTCAGCAGGTCGTCGGCCAGGCCCTGCGCGGCCTTGGCCAGCAGGTCGGCGGTGGCGGGGGCGACGACGACGAGGTCGGCGGACTGCCCGATGCGTACGTGGGGCACCTCGTGGACGTCCGACCAGACCTCCGTGGAGACGGGGTGGCCGGAGAGCGCGGACCAGGTCGCGGCTCCGACGAAGTGCAGGGCGGACGCGGTCGGCACGACCCGTACGTCATGGCCCGACTCGGTCAGGCGGCGCAGCAGCTCGCACGCCTTGTACGCGGCGATCCCGCCGCTCACCCCGAGGACGACCCGGGGCCCGCCGCCCGTCCGCCCCGGCTGTTCCGTCCGCTCCGTCAGGCCCGCCTGGTCCACCGTGTCTCCCCGCATTCGGACGGATTCGTCTCCCCCATGACACACCACGGGCCCGGCAGTCGCGCCGCCGGGCCCGTGGTGAGAGGAATGGTCGCCGCTACTGCGCCGGGCCGTCGATGGCCTCGGACGTCAGCAGACCCGCGTTGATCTCACGCAGGGCGATCGAGAGCGGCTTCTCGTGGACGTGCGTGTCCACCAGCGGACCGACGTACTCGAGCAGGCCCTCGCCGAGCTGCGAGTAGTACGCGTTGATCTGGCGCGCCCGCTTGGCCGCGTAGATCACGAGGCTGTACTTCGAGTCGGTGGCCTCGAGCAGCTCGTCGATCGGCGGGTTGATGATGCCCTCGGGCGTGGAAATGGAAGAGGACACTCTCTTGCCTTCCGAAGAAAAAACAGGGAAATACAGGGAAAACCAGGTGCTGCCGACGGCTGCGCGAAAGCAGACAGGGGTCAGACAACTGCCATCAAGGCTAGCAGCTCGCGCGCCACGTCCTCGACGGAGGTGTTCACCAGGCTGATGTCGAACTCCGACTCGGCGGCCAGCTCCACCCTCGCGGCCACCAGCCGTCGCTCGATCACCTCGGGCGACTCGGTGCCCCGGCCGGTCAGCCGGCGGACCAGCTCGTCCCAGCTCGGCGGCGCCAGGAAGACCAGCTGCGAGTCCGGCATGGAGTCCTTGACCTGCCGCGCGCCCTGGAGGTCGATCTCCAGGAGTACGGGCTCGCCCGCCTCCAGGCGCGTCTGCACCGCGTGGCGCGGTGTGCCGTAGCGGTTGCCGGCGAACTCGGCCCACTCCAGCAGCTCGCCGTTGGCGACCAGTTTGTCGAACTCCTCGTCGGTGACGAAGAAGTACTGGACGCCGTGGCGCTCGCCGGGGCGCGGCTTTCTGGTGGTGGCCGACACCGAGAGCCATACCTCGGGGTGAACCTTGCGCATATGCGCGACGACCGTGCTCTTGCCGACGCCCGAAGGGCCGGAGAGCACGGTCAGCCGCGGATGAACCTCTGGTGCCATGCAGCGATTATCCAGGTTCCCGGGGGTGCCCGGGAACGTCAGGCGGGACTGCCGCCGAACTCGCGTTCAAGCGACGCGATCTGGTTGGAGCCGAGACCCCGGACACGGCGGCTTTCGGAGATGCCGAGTCGCTCCATGATCTGCTTGGCGCGCACCTTGCCCACGCCGGGCAGGGATTCGAGGAGGGCGGAGACCTTCATCTTGCCGATGACGTCGTTCTCCTGACCCTGCTTGATGACCTCGTGGAGGGAGGCGCCGGAGTGCTTGAGTCGATTCTTGACCTCGGCCCGCTCCCGGCGAGCCGCGGCGGCCTTTGCGAGCGCGGCTGTGCGCTGTTCAGGGGTAAGGGGCGGAAGAGCCACGCCTACGTCACCTCGGATGTCGAACTGTCGGATACGGACCGGTGCGGAACGGGTTCGTCCCACACCAGGCGAGCAACGAGCGAAGCTTCCGCGCGTTGACTCTCGACGGAGACTAGCGGTGCAGACCGCTCTCGTCAGCGAGAACAGCCGAAAAGTCCTGGTCAGCATCGCTCGACCAGGACATTTCCGGCAAAACAACCCGCTTTTCTGTCAGGATCCGCGTTCGAACCGCGTCAGTGCGCTCCCCGAGCACCCTCGACGGCCGCCCGGACGTCGTCGTTGAACCGCTCCGCCGCCGCACGCAGGGCGTAAACATCCGGACCGTGCCGGAGTACCCCCCGGCTCACACTCGGCACCACGTCGCGGACCGCCGCGCCGAACACCCCGGGGAGGTCCGCGGGTGTGGCGCCCTGCGCCCCGATGCCGGGGGCGAGCAGCGGCCCGTTGATCGCGAGATCGACCCCGGCCTCACCGATGGTCGCCCCGACGACCGCGCCGACCGAACCGAGCGGTGTCACACCGGCGTTCTCGGCGGCGGCGTGGTCGAGCACCGTCTGCGCCACCGAGGCACCGCCCCCGGTGGTGGCCCGCTGGACCTCGGCGCCCTCCGGGTTGGAGGTGAGCGCCAGCACGAAGAGGCCGGAGCCGCTGACGCGCGCGGCGTCCAGCGCGGGGCGCAGCGAGCCGAAGCCGAGGTAGGGCGAGACCGTGAGGGCGTCGGAGAAGAGCGGGCTGTCCTTGTCGAGGTACGTGGCGGCGTACGCGCCCATGGTGGAGCCGATGTCGCCGCGCTTGGCGTCCATCAGGACGAGCGCGCCGGCGGCCCGCGCCCCGGCGACCGCCTCCTCCAGGACGGCGACACCGCGGGAGCCGAACCGCTCGAAGAACGCCGACTGCGGCTTCAGTACGGCGACGCGGTCGGCCAGTGCCTCGACGACGGTGCGGGTGAAGGCCGTCAGGCCCGCGACGTCGTCGCTCAGGCCCCAGTCGTGCAGCAGCGAGGCGTGCGGGTCGATGCCCACGCAGAGCGGGCCCCTGGTGTCCATGGCGCGCCGCAGGCGGGCCCCGAAGGGCTCGCGCTCCGGGCCGGCGTCCACGGACGCGGCGGTGTCGGTGGCGTCGTTCACGCGTGCACCTTCCTGGTGTCGGCGCCGACGGCCTCGGCGAGGGTGGCGTACGGGCTGGTGGCCAGCCGGGCGGCGAGCCCCTTGTGGATGCCCCGGCTCCAGAGCGGGCCCTGGTAGATGAAGGCGCTGTAGCCCTGGACGAGCGTCGCGCCCGCCAGGATGCGCTGCCAGGCGTCCTCGGCGTTCTCGACGCCGCCCACGCCGACCAGGGTGATCCGGTCGCCCACGCGCGCGTAGAGCCGCCTCAGGACCTCCAGCGAGCGCGCCTTCAGGGGCGCCCCGGACAGTCCGCCGGTCTCGGCGAGCAGGGACGGGGCGGTCTTCAGGCCGAGGCCGTGCCGCCCGACCGTGGTGTTGGTGGCGATGATGCCGTCCAGACCCAGCTCCACGGCCAGGTCGGCGACGGCGTCGATGTCGTCGTCGGCGAGGTCGGGGGCGATCTTGACCAGGAGCGGGACGCGCCGCTCCGGTACGACCCGGTCGGCGGCCTCGCGCACGGCCGTCAGGAGCGGGCGCAGCTGGTCGACGGCCTGGAGGTTCCGCAGGCCGGGGGTGTTCGGGGACGAGACGTTGACGACGAGGTAGTCGGCGTGGGCGGCCAGGCGCTCGGTCGACGTCACGTAGTCGGCGATCGCCGCGTCGTCCGGTACGGCCTTGGTCTTGCCGATGTTGACGCCGACCGTCGTACGGAAGATCTCGCGGCGGGTGGCCAGACGCAGGGCGACGGTGGCCGATCCGTCATTGTTGAAGCCCATGCGGTTGATCAGCGCCCGGTCGGCGGGCAGCCGGAACAGCCGCCGCGGGGGGTTGCCCGGCTGCGGCTGCCCGGTGACCGTGCCGATCTCGACATGGTCGAAGCCGAGCATCGACATGCCGTCGACGGCGACGGCGTTCTTGTCGAAGCCGGCGGCGAGACCGAAGGGGCCGTGCATCCGCAGCCCGAACGCCTCGGTGCGCAGCGCCTCGTAACGAGGGGCGAGCGCGGCGGCGACGAAGGTGCGCAGCACCGGGACGCGGACGACGAGCCGGATCCAGCGGAAGGCCAGCAGGTGGGCCTGCTCGGGGTCCATGCGGCGGAAGAGGAGCCGGAAGAGGAGTCGGTACATGGCAGCAGGCTCTCCTACTCTTCGCGCGCGGCGACGAGGTGCTCGGCGTGTTCCTGGAGCGAACGCACGCCGGCTCCGCCGTGGTTGAGGGCGTCGATGCCCTGGACGGCGGCCGCGAGGGCCTGCACCGTCGTCAGGCACGGGACGCCGCGCGCCACGGCCGCGGTGCGGATCTCGTAGCCGTCGAGCCGGCCGCCGGTGCCGTACGGCGTGTTGACGATGAGATCCACCTCGCCGTCGTGGATGAGCTGGACGATGGTCCGCTCGCCGTTCGGGCCGGTGCCCTCGAACTGCTTGCGCACGACCGTGGCGTTGATGCCGTTGCGGCGCAGGACCTCGGCGGTGCCGGAGGTGGCGAGCAGTTCGAAGCCGTGTGCGACCAGTTCGCGCGCCGGGAAGATCATGGAGCGCTTGTCGCGGTTGGCGACGGAGATGAAGGCGCGGCCCTTGGTGGGAAGCGGGCCGTACGCCCCCGCCTGCGACTTGGCGTACGCCGTGCCGAAGACGGAGTCGATGCCCATGACCTCGCCGGTGGAGCGCATCTCCGGGCCGAGGACGGTGTCGACGCCGCGTCCGTGGATGTCGCGGAAGCGCGACCACGGCATGACGGCCTCCTTGACGGAGATCGGCGCGTCCATGGGCAGGGTGCCGCCGTCGCCGCGGGCGGGCAGCAGACCCTCCGTACGGAGGCCGGCGATCGTCGCGCCCAGGGAGATCCGGGCGGCGGCCTTGGCCAGGGGCACGGCGGTGGCCTTGGAGGTGAAGGGCACCGTGCGCGAGGCGCGCGGGTTGGCCTCCAGGACGTAGAGGATGTCCCCGGCCAGCGCGAACTGGATGTTGATCAGACCGCGGACACCGACGCCGCGCGCGATGGCCTCGGTGGAGGCGCGCAGCCGCTTGATGTCGAAGCCGCCGAGAGTGATCGGCGGCAGGGCGCACGCCGAGTCGCCGGAGTGGATGCCGGCCTCCTCGATGTGCTCCATGACACCGCCGAGGTACAGCTCCGTGCCGTCGTAGAGCGCGTCCACGTCGATCTCGATGGCGTCGTCGAGGAAGCGGTCCACCAGGACGGGCCGGGTGGGGCTGATCTCGGTGGACTCGGCGATGTACGCGGAGAGCCGGGCCTCGTCGTACACGATCTCCATGCCGCGGCCGCCCAGGACGTACGAGGGCCGGACCAGCACGGGGTAGCCGATCTCGTCGGCGATGGCCTTGGCCTCGCCGAAGGTGGTGGCCGTGCCGTGCTTGGGCGCGGGCAGGCCGGCCTCGGCGAGGACGCGGCCGAAGGCGCCGCGGTCCTCGGCGGCGTGGATCGCCTCCGGGGAGGTGCCGACGACGGGTACGCCGTTGTCCTTGAGGGCCTGCGCGAGCCCGAGGGGGGTCTGGCCGCCGAGCTGGACGACGACGCCCGCGACGGGCCCGGCCAGGGTCTCCGCGTGGACGATCTCCAGGACGTCCTCCAGGGTGAGCGGCTCGAAGTAGAGCCGGTCGGAGGTGTCGTAGTCGGTGGAGACGGTCTCCGGGTTGCAGTTGACCATCACGGTCTCGTACCCGGCGTCGCTCAGCGCGAAGGAAGCGTGCACACAGGAGTAGTCGAACTCGATGCCCTGTCCGATGCGGTTGGGGCCGGAGCCGAGGATGATCACGGCGGGCTTCTCGCGCGGCGCGACCTCGCTCTCCTCGTCGTAGGAGGAGTAGAAGTACGGGGTCCTGGCGGCGAATTCGGCGGCGCAGGTGTCGACCGTCTTGTAGACGGGGCGGACGCCGAGCGCGTGCCGTACCTCGCGTACGACGTCCTCGCGCAGCCCGCGGATGCCGGCGATCTGCGCGTCGGAGAAGCCGTGCCTCTTGGCCGCGGCGAGGAGTTCGGGGTCGAGGCGGTCGGCGGCGGCCAGCTCGTCCGCGTACTCCTTGATCAGGAAGAGCTGGTCGACGAACCACGGGTCGATCCTCGTCGCGTCGAAGACCTCCTCCTGGGTGGCCCCGGCGCGGATCGCCCGCATGACGGTGTTGATCCGGCCGTCGGTGGGGACCTTCGCCAGCTCCAGCAGCTCGGCCTTGGTACCGAGGTCTCCGGGGTCGCCGGTGAAGTCGAACTGGCTGCCCTTCTTCTCCAGCGAGCGCAGCGCCTTCTGGAGCGACTCGGTGAAGTTGCGGCCGATGGCCATCGCCTCGCCCACCGACTTCATGGTGGTGGTGAGGGTGGCGTCGGCGGCGGGGAACTTCTCGAAGGCGAAGCGCGGGACCTTCACCACGACGTAGTCGAGGGTCGGTTCGAACGACGCCGGGGTCTTCTCGGTGATGTCGTTGGGGATCTCGTCCAGCGTGTATCCGACGGCGAGGCGCGCGGCGATCTTGGCGATGGGGAAGCCGGTGGCCTTGGATGCGAGCGCGGAGGAGCGCGAGACCCGGGGGTTCATCTCGATGACGATGATCCGGCCGTCGACGGGGTCGACGGCGAACTGGATGTTGCAGCCGCCGGTGTCGACGCCGACCTCGCGGATGATCGCGATGCCGATGTCACGCAGCCGCTGGTACTCGCGGTCGGTGAGGGTCATCGCGGGCGCGACGGTGATGGAGTCGCCGGTGTGGACGCCCATCGGGTCGAAGTTCTCGATGGAGCAGACGACCACGACGTTGTCGTTCCTGTCGCGCATCAGCTCCAGTTCGTACTCCTTCCAGCCGAGGATGGACTCCTCCAGGAGCACCTCGGTGGTCGGCGAGAGCATCAGGCCCTGTCCGGCGATGCGGCGCAGCTCGTCCTCGTCGTGGGCGAAGCCGGAGCCGGCGCCGCCCATGGTGAAGGAGGGGCGTACGACGACGGGGTAGCCGCCCAGTTGCCCGACGCCGGCCAGGACGTCGTCCATCGAGTGGCAGATGACGGAGCGGGCGGACTCGCCGTGGCCGATCTTGGCGTTGACGGCTTCGACGACGCCCTTGAAGAGGTCGCGGTCCTCGCCCTTGTTGATGGCCTCGACGTTGGCGCCGATCAGCTCGACGCCGTACTTCTCCAGGACGCCGCCCGCGTGCATGGAGATCGCGGTGTTCAGCGCGGTCTGGCCGCCGAGGGTGGGCAGCAGCGCGTCGGGGCGCTCCTTGGCGATGATCTTCTCGACGAACTCGGGGGTGATCGGCTCGACGTACGTGGCGTCGGCGATCTCCGGGTCGGTCATGATCGTCGCGGGGTTGGAGTTGACGAGGATGACGCGCAGGCCCTCGGCCTTGAGTACGCGGCAGGCCTGGGTTCCGGAGTAGTCGAACTCGGCGGCCTGACCGATGACGATCGGGCCCGAGCCGATGACCAGGACGGACCGGATATCGGAGCGCTTAGGCACGCTGGCCCTCCATCAGGGATGTGAAGCGGTCGAAGAGGTACGCGGCGTCGTGCGGGCCGGCGGCCGCCTCGGGGTGGTACTGGACGCTGAAGACCGGCCGGTCGAGGAGCCTGAGCCCCTCGACGACGTCGTCGTTGAGACAGACGTGGGAGACCTCGGCGCGTCCGTAGGGGGTGTCGGAGATCCGGTCGAGCGGGGCGTCGACGGCGAACCCGTGGTTGTGCGCGGTGACTTCGACCTTGCCCGTCGAACGGTCCTGCACGGGCTGGTTGATGCCGCGGTGGCCGTACTTGAGCTTGTAGGTGCCGAAGCCCAGGGCGCGGCCGAGGAGTTGGTTGCCGAAGCAGATGCCGAAGAGCGGTGTGCCGCGCTCCAGCACGCACTTGACGACGGTGAGGTCGGCGGTGGCGGGGTCGCCGGGGCCGTTGGAGAGGAACACGCCGTCCGGTCCGACCGCGTACACGTCCTCGACGGTGGCGGTGGCGGGCAGGACGTGCACCTCGATGCCGCGCTCGGCCATCCGCCGCGGGGTCATGCCCTTGATGCCGAGGTCGATGGCGGCGACGGTGAACCGCTTGGTGCCGACGGCCGGGACGACATAGGTCTCGGTGGTGGCGACCTCCGCGGAGAGGTTCGCGCCCTTCATCGGGGGCGCCTCCCGCACGCGTGCGGTCAGCGCCGCGTCGTCGTCCAGGACGCCCCCGGCGAGCGCGTCGCCGGAGAAGATGCCGACGCGCATCGCGCCGCGCTCGCGCAGATGGCGGGTGAGGGCGCGGGTGTCGACGCCGCTGATGCCGACGACGCCCTGGCGCAGCAGTTCCTCGTCGAGGGAGCGCCGGGAGCGCCAGTTGGAGGGGACGCGGGCGGGGTCGCGTACGACATAGCCCGCGACCCAGATCCGGCCGGACTCGTCGTCCTCGTCGTTGACGCCGGTGTTGCCGATGTGCGGGGCCGTCATGACGACGACCTGGCGGTGGTAGGAGGGGTCGGTGAGGGTTTCCTGGTAGCCGGTCATGCCGGTGGAGAACACCGCCTCGCCGAAGGTCTCCCCCACGGCCCCGTAGGCACGGCCGCGGAAGCTGCGGCCGTCCTCCAGGACGAGTACGGCGGGAGCCTTGCCGGCTCCCCGGGTGGAGAGGGTCATCGTGCGGTGCCTTCCGTCGTGACTGGTGCGTCCGTGACTGGTGCGTCGTCGCCCGCGGTGGCCGGCGCGTCCGTGGCCGGCGCCTCGGGGGCCGGCGCGCCGGGCGTGGTGGGCGACTGGTTCATGAGGTTGACCGCGTCGACCCAGGCGGCGTGCTCCGCCGCCCGGTCGGAGCGGAAGCCGGAGTCGAGCAGCCGGTCGCCGTGCTGCCAGGTGAGGACCAGCAGTCCGCCCTCGGCGAGGACCTTCCCGGCGATGCCCTTGTCGAGCCGCGCTGCGCGCAGCCGGCCCGCCGGCACGAAGAAGTCGGTGGCCCCGGGCCGTACGACCGCCACGCCCGCGTCGGTGAGCGTGAGTTCGGCCCGGCTGCGGACCCCGAGGCCGTGGGCGACGATCCGGTCCAGCCACTGGCCCGCGCTCGTGGAGCCGTGGTACCTGCCGCTGAGCCGCAGTCTCACGTCCCCGTCGGCGACGGGCGCCTCCGGGACCGCCGGCAGTTCCGGCAGGTCGGACTGGAGGCTTCCGCGCCACTTCCAGCCCTGCCGCATCAGCCAGTAGACGAACGCGATGAACACGAGCAGGCCCACCACCCAGCCGATGCGGGCGGCCCAGTCGGTCACCTCCGCCGATTTCTGTTCGGCGGCCAGATTGATCAGTGCAGCGCTCACGCCAGATTCCCGTCGACGACCGTGGCACGGCCCCGCAGGAAGGTGTGGGTGACGCGTCCCGGCAGCTCACGGCCCTGGTAGGGGGTGTTACGGCTGCGGGAGGCGAAGCCCGCGGGGTCCACCTCTCCACGGTAAGCGGGATCGACGAGCGTGAGGTTGGCGGGCTCACCTGCCGAGACGGGACGGCCGTGACCGGCGAGGCGGCCGATCTGCGCGGGCCGCACCGACATCCGGTCGGCGACGCCCGCCCAGTCGATCAGACCGGTGTCGACCATCGTCTGCTGGACGACGGACAGCGCGGTCTCCAGGCCGACCATGCCCATGGCCGCCGCCGCCCATTCGCAGTCCTTGTCCTCGTGCGGGTGCGGGGCGTGGTCGGTGGCGACGCAGTCGATCGTGCCGTCCGCGAGGGCCTCGCGCAGCGCCAGGACGTCGGCCTCGGTGCGCAGCGGCGGGTTCACCTTGTAGACGGGGTTGTAGGTGCGTACCAGCTCGTCCGTCAGCAGCAGATGGTGCGGTGTGACCTCGGCGGTGACGTTCCAGCCCTTCGACTTGGCCCAGCGGACGATCTCGACCGAACCGGCGGTGGAGAGGTGGCAGATGTGCACGCGGGAGCCGACGTGGGCGGCCAGCAGCACGTCGCGGGCGATGATCGACTCCTCGGCGACGGCGGGCCAGCCGCCGAGACCGAGTTCGGCGGAGACGATGCCCTCGTTCATCTGGGCGCCCTCGGTGAGCCGGGGCTCCTGGGCGTGCTGGGCGACGACGCCGTCGAACGCCTTCACGTACTCCAGCGCCCGGCGCATGATCACCGCGTCGTCCACGCACTTGCCGTCGTCGGAGAAGACCCGCACCCCGGCGGCCGAGTCGTGCATGGCGCCCAGCTCGGCGAGCTGCTTGCCCTCCAGGCCGACGGTGACGGCGCCGACGGGCTGTACGTCGCAGTAGCCGGACTCCCGGCCGAGCCGCCAGACCTGCTCGACCACACCGGCGGTGTCGGCGACGGGGAAGGTGTTGGCCATGGCGTGGACGGCGGTGAAGCCGCCGACCGCCGCCGCCCTGGTGCCGGTGAGGACGGTCTCTGAGTCCTCGCGGCCGGGCTCGCGCAGATGTGTGTGCAGGTCGACGAGGCCGGGCAGCAGGATCTGGCCCTCGGCCGCCACGACGGTGGCGTCGCCGGCCTCGATGCCGGTGTCCACACGTTCGATCACCGTGCCGTCGACGAGGACGTCGCGGGCCTCGCCGCCGAGGATCCTGGCGCCACGGATAAGGGTCTTGCTCATGGTTACTTGTTCTCCTCGGTGGCGGACGCGGGGCGGGAATGGGTGACGGCGGGTTCGTTGCCGCCAAGAAGCAGATACAGGACGGCCATCCGGGTCGAGACGCCGTTGGCGACCTGCTCGACGGCCGTGCAGCGGTCGGAGTCGGCGACCTCGGCGGTGATCTCCATGCCCCGGTTCATCGGGCCGGGGTGCATGACGATCGAGTTGTCGGGCATCCGTCCCATCCGCTCGCCGTCGAGTCCGTAGCGCCGTGAGTACTCGCGCTCGGTCGGGAAGAACGCGGCGTTCATCCGCTCGCGCTGGACCCGCAGCATCATCACGGCGTCGGACTTGGGCAGCACCCGGTCCAGGTCGTACGAGACCTCGCAGGGCCACTTCTCGACGCCGATCGGCAGCAGGGTCGGCGGGGCGACGAGGGTGACCTCGGCGCCGAGGGTGTGCAGCAGCAGGACGTTCGAGCGGGCGACCCGGCTGTGCAGGATGTCGCCGACGATCGTGATGCGGCGGCCTTCGAGGTCCCGTCCGATGCCCGCGTCGGCGCCGACCAGCCTGCGGCGCATCGTGAAGGCGTCAAGGAGGGCCTGGGTGGGATGTTCGTGCGTGCCGTCGCCCGCGTTGATGACGGCGCCGTCGATCCAGCCGGAGTTGGCGAGCCGGTAAGGGGCGCCGGAGGAGCCGTGCCGGATGACGACGGCGTCGGCGCCCATCGCCTCCAGCGTGAGCGCGGTGTCCTTCAGCGACTCTCCTTTGGAGACCGACGAGCCCTTGGCCGAGAAGTTGATGACGTCGGCGGAGAGCCGCTTGGCGGCGGCCTCGAAGGAGATCCGCGTGCGGGTCGAGTCCTCGAAGAAGAGGTTGACGACGGTACGGCCGCGCAGCGTCGGCAGCTTCTTGATGGGCCGGTCGGCGACCCTCGCCATCTCCTCGGCGGTGTCGAGGATCAGTACGGCGTCGTCGCGGGTGAGGTCGGCGGCGGAGACGAGATGGCCGGGGGTTCGGGGGCTTGCCCCTGGGAGGCGCAGCATCGGGTGTGCTCCGTTGTGTGGAGGTGGTTCCGGGTTCCGGGTCTCCCCGGCGGGCACGGCGGCGTCAGGGCGCGCCGGGGCGCGGGCCGTTGTGCGGGTCCGCGGTGGACGGGCGGGCCGCTACCGCTCGTCGGCCGGGTCGGGGCGGCGCAGGCCCAGCAGTACGGTGTCGCGGCCGTCCTCCTCGGCGAGCTGGACCTTGACCGTCTCGCGCAGCGAGGTGGGGAGGTTCTTGCCCACGTAGTCGGCGCGGATGGGCAGTTCGCGGTGGCCGCGGTCGACGAGGACGGCGAGCTGCACCGCGCGGGGCCGGCCGATGTCGCCCAGCGCGTCGAGGGCGGCGCGGATCGTGCGGCCGGAGAAGAGCACGTCGTCCACGAGGACGACGAGTCGTCCGTCGACGCCGTCGGCCGGGATGTCGGTGCGGGCCAGCGCGCGGGCGGGCCGCATGCGCAGGTCGTCGCGGTACATCGTGATGTCGAGGGAGCCGACCGGGATCTTGCCGCCGGTGATCTCTTCGAGCTTGTCGGCAAGCCGCCGGGCCAGGAAGACGCCACGGGTGGGGATGCCGAGCAGGACCACGTCGTCGGCGCCCTTGGCGCGTTCGACGATCTCGTGGGCGATACGGGTCAGGGCCCGTGCGATGTCGGGTGCCTCCAGCACGGGGCGGGCGGCATCGGAGCTGTGCGTGTCCATGGGAAACGGACCTCCTTCTCCGCCTCACGGGACGGACGTTAAAGGACGTCGGATTTGCGCCGTCGACATTACCAGGTCCGGCGCGCTTTTCCGGACGTGTGGAGGGGCGGGTACGGACCATTCGGCTTGACGCATCCAAGTCACGCTGCGTAACCTCACAGTGAGTTACCAGCCACGCGGCGGAGCCGCAGATTGTCCCAGCGTCCGGGGAGCCTTATGTCCAGCGAATACGCAAAGCAGCTCGGGGCCAAGCTCCGCGCCATCCGCACCCAGCAGGGCCTTTCCCTCCACGGCGTGGAGGAGAAGTCACAGGGCCGCTGGAAGGCAGTGGTGGTGGGGTCGTACGAGCGCGGCGACCGCGCGGTGACCGTGCAGCGCCTCGCCGAGCTGGCCGATTTCTACGGTGTCCCGGTGCAGGAGCTGCTGCCGGGGACGACGCCCGGCGGAGCGGCCGAGCCGCCGCCGAAGCTCGTCCTGGACCTGGAGCGTCTCGCCCATGTCCCGCAGGAGAAGGCGGGCCCGCTCCAGCGTTACGCGGCGACCATCCAGAGCCAGCGCGGTGACTACAACGGCAAGGTGCTGTCGATCCGCCAGGACGACCTGCGCACGCTGGCGGTCATCTACGACCAGTCGCCGTCGGTCCTCACCGAGCAGCTGATCAGCTGGGGTGTGCTGGACGCCGACGCGCGGCGCGCGGTGGCCCACGACGAGGGCTGACACCGCGGCACAGATCAGCAGAAACGTCACATCCGAGAGGGGCGGACCGCGAGCGGCGGGCCGCCCCTCCGGCGTGTCGCCCTCGGCAGGAGGTGTGGCCGCCCGGTGCGCGCCCGGCGGGCACCGGGCGGCCTTGTCGGGCACGGGCCCGTCTCCGGGAGCACCCAGACGGCGTCGGCGGCCCCGCGGACCGGCCACGGACGGGAAACGCGCCCACCGGGAGGAAGGTCACCGGGCGCACCGCTCGGGTCGCACACGCGTGAAGGCACCGGGACGGACGTACGGATCGCGCGTCACACGAATGGCCCAGCGGCCGACAGCCGGTTTCGCTCGCCGGTTCGGACCGCGGGTGCGGTCCGAACCGGCGAGCGGCGTTCCCGGCCACGAGAGCGCCCGGGACAGGAGCCGCGGGAGCTACTCGGCGTCGGCGCGGAGCAGGCTCGGCTTGAGATCCTTGAACCGGCCGAGGAGGCCGTTCACGAAGGACGGCGAGTCGTCGGTGGAGAACTCCTTGGCGAGCTGGACCGCCTCGTCGATCACCACGGCGTCGGGCGTGCCGTCCACCCACACCAGTTCGTACGTGCCGAGCCGCACGATGTTCCTGTCGACGACCGGCATGCGGTCGAGCGTCCAGCCCACCGAGTAGGTGGTGATGAGTTCGTCGATCCGGTCCGCGTACCGCGCGTACCCCTCGACCAGCTCCATCGTGTATTCGCTGACCGGCGGCTGGCGGTCGTCGGTCCGGGCGTGCCGCAGCCAGTCCGCGAGGACCGTCTGCACGGGCGCCCCGCGCTGGTCCGCCTCGAAGAGGATCTGGAAGGCGCGCTTACGGGCCTTGTTGCGGGCAGCCACGGTTAGCTGTTCACCCGGCCGAGGTACTCACCGGAGCGGGTGTCGACCTTGATCTTCTCGCCGGTCGTGATGAAGAGCGGGACGCCGATCTCGTAACCGGTCTCCAGCTTCGCGGGCTTGGAACCGCCGGTGGAGCGGTCGCCCTGCACGCCGGGGTCGGTGTGCTCGATGACGAGTTCGACGGCGGCGGGCAGCTCGACGTAGAGCGCGTTGCCCTCGTACATCGCGACCGTGGCCTCGAAGCCCTCCAGCAGGAAGTTCGCGGCGTCGCCGACGATCTCCCGGCTGATGTGGATCTGGTCGTAGGTGCCCATGTCCATGAAGACGAAGTACTCGCCGTCCATGTACGAGAACTGCATGTCGCGGCGGTCGACGTTGGCCGTCTCGACCTTCACGCCGGCGTTGAAGGTCTTGTCGACGACCTTGCCGGAGAGCACGTTCTTCAGCTTGGTGCGCACGAAGGCGGGGCCCTTGCCGGGCTTGACATGCTGGAACTCGACGACGGACCAGAGCTGGCCGGAGTCGAGCTTGAGAACCATGCCGTTCTTGAGGTCGTTCGTGGAAGCCACGGTTGCGGAATCTCCTGGACTGAAGCGGGGTGGGACCACGGGTGCGCGCCACCACCGCGACCGGCGCAAAGCTTGCCGGAGCACTACAGCGCGAGCAGTTCCTTGGTCGTAATGGTGAGTAGCTCGGGTCCGCCGTCCGCCACGGGGCGGACGACGAGCGTGTCATCGATCCGGACGCCGCCCCGGCCCGGGAGGTGGACCCCCGGTTCGACGGTGACCGGCACACAAGCGTCCAGTTTACCCATGGCGGTGGGTGCCAACTGCGGGTCCTCGTCGATTTCGAGCCCGACACCGTGCCCGGTACGGGACGCGAGCCCCTCGCCGTACCCCGCCGACTCCAGCGGCCGGCGGGCCACGCGGTCCACGTCGCGGTAGGCGGTGCCGGGCGTCAGGGCCTCCCGACCTGCCCGTTGTGCCGCGAACACCAGGTCGTACAGATCGATCTGCCAGTCGGCGGGCGACGATCCGATGACGAAGGTGCGGCCGATCTCGCAGCGGTACCCGTGGTAGTTGGCACCGAGGCGTACGGAGAGGAAATCGCCCTCCTCGACCCTGCGGTCCGACGGCCGGTGGCCGGCGCGGCCCGAGTTCGGCCCGGTGGCCACCGAGGTACGGAACGCCGGTCCGTCCGCCCCGTGGTCGACCAGGCGCCGCTCCAGTTCCAGCGCGAGATGCCGTTCGGTGCGGCCGACGAGGATCGATTCGAGCAGTTCACCCAGCGCCTGGTCGGAGATCTCGGCGGCGATCCGGAGCTGGGAGATCTCCTCCTCGTCCTTGACCGTCCGCTGCTGTTCCACGGTGCGGCCGAGATCGGCGAGGCGCAGCCGGGGCGCCACGGAGCGCACGGCCCGGTGGCGGGCGACGGTCAGATGGTGCTCCTCGACGGCGAGGGTGCGGGCGGTGGCCGGGTCGAGGAGGTCCGCGGCGGCGACGGCCGGATCGCCCGTCGTGGTGGGCAGCACGCTCAGCCGCAGCTGCTCGTCGGGGCGGCCGTCGGCGGGGTCGCCGGTGGAGGTACGGGGGCAGAGCAGTACGTCGCGCTGGTCGGCGACCCCGAGCAGCAGGACGGCGCCCGGTGGAGCGCCGCCGGCGAGATAGCGGACGTTGGCGGGCAGGGACACCAGGGCGGCATCGGTGCCGGCCGCGGAGCACCGGTCGCGCAGCAGCCCGCGACGGACCGCGAACACCTCTGACATGTACCGAGCCTATGAGCGCGGGCCCGGCTCGGCGCGCCGGAGCGTCCGACCGGGGTGGCCGGGGCACCGGGCGGCCCCGGCCCGCCGCCGGTCTCCGGCGCCCGCTACCAGGCCGGCGGGCTCGCGATCGAGCGGGCGAGTACGTCGTCGAGGACGCGGGCCGTCGTCTCGACGTCGTACTTGGAGTTGTCGATGATCGGCAGTCCCGAGCCGTACCAGCCGGCCATCCGGCCGTGGATGCCCGCCACCTCCTCGTCCGAGAGCCTGCGGTTGCCGCTGCGCTCCGCGTTGCGCTCCAGGACGATCTCCAGGCCGGGCAGCAGGACGACGGGCAGCAGGCCGGGGCCCACGTGGCGCTTCCAGCCGCCGAGGCCGACGACGGGGCGGTCGGGGAAGACCGCGTCGTCGAGGATGCAGGAGATCCCGTTGGCGAGGAAGTTACGGGCAGCGAAGCCGCAGGTGCGCCGGGCCAGCCGGTACTGCGCCTCGGAGTGCTCGTTCCACCCCGTCTGCGGGTCCGCGAAGCCGGAGCAGACCCATTCGCGTACGTCGTCGAGGCTGATGTGCGCGGTGGGGACCTGCCGGCGGGCCGCCCAGTGCCGGGCGACGGTCGTCTTGCCCGCGCCGGCGGGGCCGATCAGCAGGACGGCCAGCGTGGCGGCGCCGGTACCGCTGTCGGCGGGATGCGGTACGGGGAGCGGGACCGGCCCGCCCGGCGGCAGCTGCACGTGCCCGGTCGAGTCCGGCGGCGGGGCCGGGGGCCCCTGCTGCGGCACGGGCGTGCCGGGCGGTCCCGGCGGGATCCGCTGCGGTCCGCCGGTCCGGCCGGCCGGTGGCGGACCCGGCTGCGGGGCGCCGTGCGCGTGCGGGCCCGCCGGGGCGCCGGGGTCCGGCTGCCCGCCGTACGGCGCCGCGGCCGGGGCGGTCGGGTGCCCGTGGGGCGCGGGAGGGCCGGCCTGCGGTGCGCCGTGCGGTGGCGGACCGTGGGGCGGCGAGCCGTGCGCCCAACCGCCCGGTCCCTGACCGCCCGTGCCGTGCGCCGAGCCATGGGGAGGCGGCAGCGGAGCCCCCACTGCGTGCTGCATCCGGTGCCACTCCGTCTCGTACGTCTGACGCTGATCGCTCGGCCACCGGGCCGACTTGCTTGGAACGGTACCGTCACCGGCCGTCCCCGGTAGAACGCCGGAAGCGGGCTCCGAGTGCCCGGCCGCCCGTCCGGGCTTCCCGACTGCCGCCGTCAGCCGTCGAGTTCCCCGGCGACGGCACGCAGCGCCAGCCGGTACGAGCCGATGCCGAACCCCGCGATCGTGCCACTGGCGACGGCCGCGACGACCGAGGTGTGGCGGAATTCCTCGCGTGTGTACGGGTTCGAGATGTGCACCTCGACCAGCGGCGCGGTGCGCTGCGCTGCGGCGTCCCGCATTCCGTACGAATAGTGCGTGAACGCGCCGGGGTTGAGTACGACGGGGATCGATCCGTCGGCCGCCTCGTGCAGCCAGCGGATCAGTTCACCCTCGTCGTTCGTCTCGCGCACATCGACGTCCAGGCCCAGTTCCTTGCCGGTGGACTGGCAGGTCTCCACAAGTCCGGCGTACGAGACGGAGCCGTAGACGTCCGGCTCGCGCGAGCCGAGGCGGCCCAGGTTGGGGCCGTTGAGCACCAGGACCCGACGGGTCACTCGGACACCTCCCCGTACGCGGCGAGCAGCACCGCCGGGTCCGGTCCCTCCAGCACGGTCGGCTTTGCCAGCCCGTCGAGGACGATGAAACGCAGCAGGTCACCGCGGGACTTCTTGTCGACCTTCATGGTTTCGAGCAGCTTGGGCCACTGGTCGCCGCGGTAGGTCAGCGGCAGTCCGACGGACTTGAGGACCGCGCTGTGCCGGTCGGCGGTGGCGTCGTCGAGCCGGCCCGCGAGCCGGCCCAGTTCGGCGGCGAAGACCATGCCGATGGAGACGGCCGCGCCGTGCCGCCATTTGTAGCGTTCGTTCTTCTCGATGGCGTGGGCGAGGGTGTGGCCGTAGTTGAGGATCTCGCGTACGCCGGACTCCTTGAGGTCGTTGGACACGACCTCGGCCTTGACCCGGATGGAGCGTTCGATCAGCTCGGCGGTGTGCGGTCCGGCGGGCGAGCGAGCGCCTTCGGGGTCGGCCTCCACCAGATCGAGAATGGCCGGATCGGCGATGAATCCGGCCTTGATGATCTCGGCCATCCCGCTCACGTAGTCGTGGACGGGCAGCGAGTCCAGCGCCGCGAGGTCGCAGAGGACTCCGGCGGGCGGGTGGAAGGCGCCGACGAGGTTCTTGCCCTCGGCCGTGTTGATGCCGGTCTTGCCGCCGATCGCCGCGTCGACCATGCCGAGGACGGTCGTCGGTACGGCGATCCACCGCACCCCGCGCAGCCAGCTCGCGGCGACGAAGCCCGCGACATCGGTCGTGGCGCCGCCGCCGACGCCGACGATGACGTCGCTGCGGGTGAAACCGGTCTGGCCGAGCGCCTTCCAGCAGTAGGCGGCGACCTCGACGGTCTTGGCCTCCTCCGCGTTGGGGAGCTGGATGGCGATCGCCTCGTACCCCTGGTCCGCCAGGTCCTGGCGCAGGGTCTCCCCGGTCTCGGCGAGCGCCTCCGGGTGCAGCACGGCGACGCGCTTGGCCCGGGGGCCGACGAGTACGGGCAGTTCGCCCAGCAGCCGCCGGCCGATCAGCACCTCGTACGGGTCGTGCCCGGCGGTGCCGCCGACCTGGATCCGGGTGACCTGCTGGTCCTGGTCGGTCGTCATGCCTGGTTCTCCTTGCCGGGGGTGGCGGACGGATCCGCGCCGGGGACGGCCGCCGGGCCCAGATCCAGCGCCTCGATGACGGCTTCGGCGACTTCTTCGGGCGCCCGTTCGTCGGTCGGGACGACCGCGCGCGCCACCTCCGTGTAGAGGGCGCGGCGCTCCTCCATCAACTGCTTCCACTGCTGGCGGGGGTTGATGGCGAGCAGCGGGCGGGCGAGCCCGAGCCCGGTGCGGCGGACCGCCTCGTTCGCCTCCATGGAGAGATAGACGACGGGGAGTCCGGCGAGCAGTCCGCGGGTGTCCTTGTCGAGGATGGCGCCGCCGCCGAGCGCGAGGACGCCGGGGTGTTCGGCGAGCGCGCTCCGTACGGCGGCCCGTTCCAGCTCGCGGAAGTGCTCCTCGCCGTCCTCGAAGAAGATGTCGGAGATCTCCCGGCCCTCGGCGGCGACGATGTCCGCGTCGGTGTCCCGGTAGCCGGTGTCGAGGCGTTCGGCGAGCAGCGCGCCGACGGTGGTCTTGCCGACCCCCATGGGGCCGACCAGGACGATCAGCGGGCGGTTCATCGGACCACCAGGTTCTGGAGGTAGGACTCGACGTTGCGCCGGGTCTCGGGCACGCTGTCGCCGCCGAACTTCTCGGCCACGGCGTCGGCGAGGGTGAGCGCGACCATGGCCTCCGCGACGATGCCCGCGGCGGGTACCGCGCAGACGTCGGAGCGCTGGTGGTGCGCCTTGGCGGGCTCGCCGGTGGCGACGTCGACGGTGGCGAGCGCGCGGGGCACGGTCGCGATGGGCTTCATCGCGGCCCGTACGCGCAGCAGTTCACCGGTCGTCAGACCGCCTTCGGTGCCGCCGGAGCGGCCCGAGGCACGCCGGATGCCCTCGTCGGTGACCATGATCTCGTCGTGCGCCCGGGAGCCGGGCACCCTGGCGAGGTCGAAGCCGTCGCCGACCTCCACGCCCTTGATGGCCTGGATGCCCATGAGGGCGGCGGCGAGCCGGGCGTCGAGCCTGCGGTCCCAGTGGACGTGCGAGCCGAGGCCGACGGGCACGCCGTAGGCCAGCACCTCGACCACACCGCCGAGGGTGTCGCCGTCCTTGTGTGCCTGGTCGATCTCGGCGACCATCGCGTCGCTCGCCTCGGGGTCGAGGCAGCGCACGGGGTCGGCGTCGAGCCGCTCGACGTCACCGGGGGTCGGGTAGACGCCGTAGGGGGCCTTGGCAGAGGCGAGTTCGACGACGTGGGACACGATCTCGATCCCGGCGGTCTCCTTCAGGTACGACCGCGCGACGGCGCCGAGCGCGACCCTGGCCGCGGTCTCGCGGGCGCTGGCGCGCTCCAGGATGGGGCGGGCCTCGGACGCGCCGTACTTCTGCATGCCGGCCAGATCGGCGTGGCCGGGGCGGGGGCGGGTCAGGGGCTCGTTACGGGCGAGCCCGGCGAGCACCTCGGGGTCGACCGGGTCGGCCGCCATGACCTGTTCCCATTTGGGCCACTCGGTGTTGCCGACCATGATCGCGACCGGCGATCCCATGGTCAGGCCGTGCCGTACGCCGCCGAGGAAGGTGACCTCGTCGCGCTCGAACTTCATGCGCGCGCCGCGTCCGTAGCCCAGGCGCCGGCGCGCGAGATGGTCGCCGACGATCTCCGTGGTGATGGGCACGCCCGCGGGAAGGCCCTCCAGAGTCGCGACGAGTGCGGGGCCGTGCGACTCCCCCGCGGTCAGCCAGCGCAACCTGCTCAACGGTGCTCCTCGGTAACTCTCGACAGCTTCGACGGTACGGATCGGGTACGCATCCTCAGGTTCTCGATCCTGCCATGACCGGCGGCCCGTTCCGTGACTCGTCCAGCCAGCGGATAGGTGGGCGAGCCGTCAGCTCCGGTGAACCTCAAGTGCCTGTTCACCGGCCTCGCGCATCACGGCGAGCGGCGCGGGTGCCCGGCCGGTCATCAGCTCGACCTGGATGACGGCCTGGTGCACGAGGAGGTCGAGTCCGCCGACCACGGGGCCGCCCCGCGCGGACCACGCCGCGGCGAGCGCGGTGGGCCAGGGGTCGTACAGCACGTCGAAGAGGGTTCCGGGGCGTTCGGGGACCCGTGGCGCCAGCGCGTCGGTCGCTCCGGCGGGAGTCGTCGCGATCACCAGCGGCGAGGTGAGCGCGTGGGCCGCCTGCGACCAGTCGGCGGTGCGGACGTCGACACCGAGCCGTTCCCCCCAGCCGCGCATCTCGGCGGCGCGGGCCGCACCGCGCACATAGGCGGTGACCGGTCCCGTACAGAGCTGGGAGAGCGCGGCGAGCGCGGACGACGCGGTCGCTCCGGCGCCGAGGACGGCCGCCGACTCCACCGCGGTGACGCCGCGTTCGCGCAGGGCGGCGAGCATGCCGGGGATGTCGGTGTTCTCGCCCGTGCGGCGGCCGTCGCCGTCGATGACGACGGTGTTGACGGCCTCCACCGACGCGGCCGTCCCGCTGACGGCGTCGAGCAGCGGGATGACGGCGCGCTTGAGCGGCATGGTCAGGGAGAGACCGGCCCAGGCCGGGTCGAGGCCCGCGAGGAACTCCGGGAGCCCCGCCTCGGTCACCTCGAAGCGGTCGTAGGACCAGTCGGTGAGCCCCAGTTCCGCGTACGCCGCCCGGTGGAGCACCGGGGAGAGCGAGTGCGCGATGGGCGAGCCGAGGACGGCCGCCCTGCGTCCGGTGGTGCTAGTCGTTCGCATTCTTCCGTCGCTCGTTGAATTCCTTGACGAGCTTCTCGTGCTCGGCCAGGGTCTCGGTGAATTCGGTGGTCTTGCCGTCGATCGAGATGAAGAACATCCAGCCGCCCGGGTCCGGCGCCTTGGTGGCGTTCAGCGCGTCGGCACCGGGGTTTCCGATCGGACCTGGCGGCAGACCCTTGTGGAAGTACGTGTTGTACGGGTCGGGGTTGTTCCTGATCTCCGAGGTGGAGATATCGATCTCGGACTCGTTCTTCAGATAATTGAACGCCGAGTCGAATTCGAGCTTCTGATTGGTCTCGGTGTTCGTCGGCTTGAGCCGGTTGAAGACGACGGACGCCATCTTCTTGAAGTCGTCGTGTGTGATTCCCTCGGCCTGCACCAGGCTGGCCACGGTGACGACGTCGAGCGGCGAGTCGAGACCCAGCTTCTCGGCCGATTCCTCCAGGTCGTACTTCTCGTACTCCTGGTTGGAGCGCGCGACCATCTGCTTGAGGACGTCCTCCGGCTTGGTCTTCTCGCCGATCTCGTAGCGCGCCGGATAGAGGAATCCTTCGAGCGGGTCTTTTATGTTCTTGTCGTCGTCGGCCCAGTCCGGCAGCCCGAGGTTGTCCGCTTCGGCCTTGGCCACGTCCGCGGTGGTACCGGGGTCGAGCTTGAGCTTCGTGTCGATGAACTCGTAGACCTGGACGGCACGGATTCCCTCGGCGATGGTCAGCGAGTTCAGATTGGCCGGGTTGGTCATCAGCTCGACCGCCGCCTTCGCCGACATCTCCTTCTTCATGGGATAGAGACCGGGCTGGATGGCTTTGCCCTTGGGGTGCGCGCCCGCCGCGTCGATGAACGCCTGCGCGCTCTTGACCACGCCGCTCTTCTTGAGCAGACCGCCCATCTCGGCGAGGCCCGCGCCCTGCGGGATCTCGACCTGGACCGTGCCCGTACCAGCACCGGAGAAGTCGGCGGGCGGGCCGAAGCGGTCCTGCCAGAACTGGTAGGCGTAGTACCCGCCGCCCGCGACACCGGCGACCAGGACGAGGGAGGCCACGAGGCAGGCACCGCCGCCGCGACGCTTCTTCTTCGCCTTGCCCCGGCGGTCCCGGCCGCCGCCTCCGCCGCGCCTGCCGCCGTCCTCGTCGTCGTACCCGGGGTCGTCGTCGCGGTCGTCCCGGTCGTCGAGAAGGCGGGGCCGGTCGTCGTCGCGCCCGCCGTCGTGGTCGGCGCCGGTGAAGAAGGGGTGCGTCTCCTCGGGCTGCGGGCCGTCCCAGTCGTTCTCCGGCCCCTGCGGGGGCGGCTCCTGTCGGCCGCGGTCCGGGGGGCGCTGCCCCTGGTACGCCTCGGAGGCGCCGTACGGGTCGGGGCTCGCGCCGCCGTAGCCGGGGCCCTGCCCGCCTGCGTAGGGGTCGCCCGGGTTCCCGCCGTACGGCGTGGCCCCCTGCTGACCGGTGTCCCAGCCTCCCCCGTCGTACCGGGGGTTGTCGGGCTGCTGCCCGGCGGAGTACTGGGGCCGGCTGCCGTACTGCGGGTCGCCGTATTGCTGTTGGGGGTACTGGGGCTGCTGCTGGGAGTCGTACTGCCCTTGAGGGTGCTGCTGGTGCTGCTGCGCGTACTGCTGCTGACCGGTGTCCCAGCCTCCCCCGTCGTACTGGGGGTCGTACTGCCCTTGAGGATGCTGCTGGGGGTGCTGCTGATGCTGCTCGTGTTGCTGGGCGTACTGCTGCTGACCGGTGTCCCAGCCGCCGTCGTACTGGTACTGGGGGTCGTACTGCGCTTGCGGGTGTTGTTGCTGCTGCTGGTGGGGATGCTGAGGCTGGTCGTCGTACGCGGCCCTGCCGTCGGCGGCCTGTTGCGCACGCCATCCCTGGTCCCCGTAAAGGGGATCCTCGGGGTGCCACGGTTCAGGGCCTCGACCCCGGCCATAGTCAGTCATCGATCCCCTAGAGCCGCGAGGCGGCCGGTGCCGGGCGCGGATGGCCCGGTGTCCGTGACGCCTCTCTCTGTGCGGCAGTTGTTCGAATCCCCGCCGCATCGCGCGGAACGTTACCGTATCGCGATCAGACGACCTTCATCCGCGCAGACCGATAACCGTAAGTATGTTCCGGTTTCGCCTGATCAGGCGCCTCAGGTCTGAACCCGCACACCCTCACCGGGCGGTGCGCCCGAGGCCCGCTCCGACTCCAGCGCGTTCTGAAGGATGATGACGGCCGCCACCTGGTCGATGACGGATCTGCCCTTCTTGGCCTTCACACCCGAGGCGCGCAGCCCCTGGCCGGCGGTGACCGTGGTCATTCTCTCATCCACGAGACGTACCGGAACGGGCGCGATACGGCGGGCCACCTCCTCCGCGAAGGCCCGGACCTTGACCGCCGCCGGTCCCTCGCCGCCGCTGAGCGAACGCGGCAGACCGATCACGACCTCGATCGGCTCGTACTCCTCGACCAGTCGCACGAGCCGTCGGTGGGCGGCCGGGACATCCCGTCCGGGCACGGTCTCCACCGGAGTCGCGAGGACCCCGTCGGGGTCGCACGAGGCGACCCCGATCCGGGCGTCCCCGACGTCGACGGCCAGTCTGCGGCCGCGCCGCACGAGCTGGGTCATGTCCTCACGTCCACAGGCCGCGCGTCCTCAGGCCGTCTCGCCGACGAGGCGCTCGACAGTGGCCACGGCGTCCCCGACGGCCGCCGGGTTCTGACCGCCGCCCTGGGCGACGTCCGGCTTGCCACCGCCTCCGCCACCGAGGGTCTTGGCGGCGGCGCGCACCAGGTCGCCGGCCTTGAGCCCGCGCCCACGGGCGGCCTCGTTGGTCGCGATCACCGTCAGCGGGCGACCGCCCACCGTGGTGAACAGCGCGACGACGGCCGGCCGGTCCCCGGGGATCCGCCCGCGCACGTCGAGCACCAGCCTGCGCAGGTCGTCGGCGGACGTGCCGTCCGGCACCTGGCCGGTGACCAGGGCGGTGCCCCGTACGTCCTTGGCGCCCTCGACCAGTCCGGCGGCGGCGGACAGCACCTTCTCCGCGCGGAACTTCTCGATCTCCTTCTCGGCGTCCTTCAGCTTGGCGAGCATCCCGGCGATCTTCTCCGGCAGCTCCTCGGAGCGGCCCTTCACCAGCTCCTGGAGCTGGGCGACGACCGTGTGCTCCCTGGCCAGGAAGTTGTAGGCGTCCACGCCGACGAGCGCCTCGATACGGCGCACGCCGGAGCCGATGGAGGACTCGCCGAGCAGCTTCACCAGACCGAGCTGGGCGGTGTTGTGCACATGCGTGCCGCCGCACAGCTCCTTGGAGAAGTCACCGATGGTGACGACCCGGACCCGCTCGCCGTACTTCTCGCCGAACTCGGCGATGGCGCCCTGCTTCTTGGCCTCGTCGATCGACATGACCTCGGCCTGGACGTCGAGTTCACGGGCGAGGACTTCGTTGATCTTCTGCTCGACGTCGGTGAGGACCGTGCCGGGTACGGCGGCGGGCGAGCCGAAGTCGAAGCGGAAGCGGCCGGGCGAGTTCTCGGAACCGGCCTGGGCGGCCGTCGGGCCCAGCGCGTCGCGCAGCGCCTGGTGCGTGAGATGCGTGGCGCTGTGGGCGCGGGCGATGGCCCGCCGGCGGTGGGTGTCGATGGCGGCGAACGCGGCGGAGCCCACGGTGACCTCGCCGACCTGCACGGACCCCTTGTGCACGGAGACGCCGGGGACCGGCTGCTGGACGTCGCGCACCTGGATGACGGCGCCGGTGTCGAGCTTGATCCGGCCCTGGTCGGCGAGCTGGCCGCCGCCCTCGGCGTAGAACGGGGTGCGGTCGAGTACGACCTCGACCTCGTCGCCCTCGGTGGCGGCGGGCGACGGCACGCCGTCGACGAGCAGACCGACGATGCGCGACTCGCTCTCGGTGCCGGTGTAACCGGTGAACTCGGTGGAGCCGGAGGTGTCGGCGACCTCGCGGTAGGCGGAGAGGTCGGCGTGCCCGGTCTTCTTGGCCTTGGCGTCGGCCTTGGCCCGGTCCCGCTGCTCCTTCATGAGCCGGCGGAAGCCGTCCTCGTCCACGGACAGGCCCTGTTCGGCGGCCATTTCGAGGGTGAGGTCGATCGGGAAGCCCCAAGTGTCGTGGAGCAGGAACGCCTTCTCGCCGGCCAGGACCGACCCGCCGGCCGCCTTGGTCTCGGTGACGGCCGTGTCGAGGATGTTGGTGCCGCCCCTGATGGCCTTGAGGAAGGCGGCCTCCTCGGCGAGGGCGACGGTCTCGATGCGCTTGCGGTCGGTGATCAGCTCGGGGTACTGCTCGCCCATGGCCCCGATGACGACGTCGAGCAGGTCGGCGACGACGGGTCCGGTGGCGCCGAGGAGCCGCATGTTGCGCACGGCGCGGCGCAGGATGCGGCGCAGGACGTAACCGCGGCCCTCGTTGCCGGGGGTGACCCCGTCGCCGATGAGCATCACGGAGGTGCGCATGTGGTCGGTGACGATGCGCAGATAGACGTCCGAGGCGGGGTCGGCGCCGTAGCGGACACCGGTCAGTTCGGTGGCCTTGTCGATGACGGCCATCGAGGTGTCGATCTCGAACATGTTGGGGACGCCCTGGAGAACCATGGCGAGCCGTTCGAGGCCGAGGCCGGTGTCGATGTTCTTGGAGGGGAGGTCGCCCAGGATCTCGAAGTCCTCCTTGCCCTCCCCCTCGCCGCGCTCGTACTGCATGAAGACCAGGTTCCAGATCTCCACGTAGCGCTCGCCGTTGACGGCGGGGCCGCCCTCCTCGCCGAACTCGGGGCCGCGGTCGTAGAAGATCTCCGAACAGGGTCCGCAGGGGCCGGGTACGCCCATGGACCAGTAGTTCTCCTTCATACCCAGCCGCTGGATGCGCTCGGCGGGGAAACCGACCTTCTCGGTCCAGATGTCGGAGGCCTCGTCGTCGTCGAGGTAGACGGTGACCCAGAGCCGCTCCGGGTCCAGGCCGTAGCCGCCGTCCGCCACGGAGGTGGTCAGCAGCTCCCACGCGAGCGGGATGACGCCTTCCTTGAAGTAGTCCCCGAAGGAGAAGTTGCCGCACATCTGGAAGAACGTGCCGTGCCGGGTGGTCTTGCCGACCTCCTCGATGTCCGGCGTGCGCACGCACTTCTGCACGCTGGTCAGGCGCGGGGCCGGCGGCTTGGCCTCACCGAGGAAGTACGGCTTGAAGGGGACCATGCCCGCGGGGATCAGCAGCAGAGTCGGGTCGTCCGCGATGAGCGACGCCGAAGGGACGACGGTGTGCCCGCGCTCCTCGAAGAAGCGCAGCCAGCGGCGGCGGATTTCGGCCGACTCCATCAGTGGTCCTCATTCCGGTTGTGCGGTGTACGCGAGTTGAGTCTGTCGCTGTGGTCGTGTTCTCGGTCGTACCGGCGCCCGTCGGACCGGTCCTGTGCGCGGGCCTCGACTGCGAGACGGCGGCTCGCGGGGAGTTGGGGGTCGGCGGGTGCGTCGAGCCCCAGCACCTCGCCGAGTTCGGACTCGCGCTGGACCATGCCCGCCCGGACGTCGAGTGCGAAGTCCTTGAGGCGGTGGCCCGCGTCGACCGCCTTGTTGGCGGCCTGCGCGGCGAGGCTCTCGGGCGTCAACTGCCGGATTTTCGTGTGGACCTTGGTGGTGGCCCACACGCCGGCCGCCGCGCCCGCGGTGAACCAGAACGTACGGCGGAACATCGGCCTCAGCCCTTCTGCTTCCTGCTGCGGCGGGCGGCCGGAACGGTCCTGCCCACGATGACGGTGCGGCGTTCGCGCGCGGGCGGTGCCGGCGCCGGTGCCTCACGGTCGGCGCGTGCCGACTCGGCCGGGGCCCTGCGGCTCATCGCGCGCCGTACGCCGTAGCCGAAGGCCGCGACCTTGACCAGGGGGCCGCCGAAGGTCGACGCCACGGTGGTGGAGAGCGCCGACGCGTTGGAGGTGACCTCCTGGACGTCGGTCGCGATGGCGTCGACCCGGTCGAGCTGGTTCTGCGCGGCGCGTACCGTCTCCGACGCGTCGGCCAGCAGCGGTACGGCCTGATCGGTCACGTCCGCCACGAGTTTGGTGGTCGCCTTGAGCGTCTGGGCCAGCCTCACGAGCACCACGGCGAGGAGGGTGACCAGCACCGCCCAGAAGACGGCCACCAGGATCCCGGCAACCTCTCCACCGGTCACGCTGCACCGCTCTCTGCGTCGGGTCCGTCCCCCGCGGCGCGGGGGACGAGTCGTAGTCGGCCGGCCCAGAACCGGGCGTCCTGGTCGGTCGTTGAAAGTCCTCCCTCGACCTTATCGCGCCCGGAGTGGCTCCCCGTACCGGTTTGACGCGGCCGCGGAGTGCTGGGCTATGTGGCGGTCCTCCAGGGCGACAACGCGGCCGCGGTGCGCGCGCTGTACGCGTGCCGGGAAGAGGCCGCCCGGACGAGAGACGCGCGGGCGCACGCCTACGCGGTGCACCGGCTGGGCTGTCTCGCGCTCCTCACCGGCGACCTGCCGCGCGTCGAGCGGCTGCTGCGCGCCGCGCTCGGCTCGTACGACGAACTGGGCGAGATCAACAGCAATGTACTGATGGGCCGGGTGGAACTCGCCCTGTCCCTCGTCTTCCTGGGCGACCTGGACGCGGCCGTGGCGCTGTGCGCCGATGTGCGGGAGGTCCGCGAGGAGAGCGGCGAGCGCTGGGCCCGCTCCTACGCGCTCTACGTGCACGCCTGTGCGGCCCGGACGCGCGGCCGGCTGACCGAGGCGCGCGCGCCCTGCTCGCCGAGGCGATCACCATCCACCACACCTTCAACGACCTGGTCGGTCTGGTGCTGGCGATGGAGCTGATGGCGCTGGTGACGGCGGACGAGGGGGACCCGGCGGAGGCGTCGGTGCTCCAGGGCGCGGCGGGCGGGCTCTGGCCGTCGGTCGGTGTCCCGCTGTTCGGCTCCGCCGCCTTCGGGGCACCGCACGAGCGGTGCGAGCGGCGGGCGCTGGGGGCGCGGGCGTACGGCGCCGGGGTGGCGGAGGGACGCGCCCTGCCGCGGGCGGAGGCCGTCGAACGGGCGCTGGCCGGGCCGCGCGGGGCGTCCGTCTCCGTGCCGCCGGGCCGGTCGCCGGACGGCCCCGGTCCGGCGCGGGACCGGGAGCCGGGTCGCGAGCCGGGGCGGGACCGGGAGACGGGGCGGGAAACGCGAGAGCCCGCCGGCTCCCCCAATCGGATCGGCGGGGCAGCGGCGGGCTGAAGCGCGGTCGTTCGCGGTGAGGCGAACCACGCCCGGATCAGCGGGTGATCAGCGGGCGTAGTACTCGACGACGAGCTGCTCGTCGCAGATGACCGGGATTTCCTTGCGCAGCGGGTCGCGGTCCAGACGGAACGCCAGCGCCTTCAGGTTGACCTGGAGGTAGCGCGGGGTCTCGCCGTCCGTGTCGTAGCCACCCTCGCGGGCGACCTGGAAGGGAACCTTCTCGCGGCTGCGCTCGCGGACCATCACGACGTCGTCGGGACGGACGCGGAACGACGGCTTGTCGACCTTGCCGCCGTTGACCTCGATGTGGCCGTGGACGACCATCTGACGGGCCTGGTAGATGGTGCGGGCGATGCCCGAACGCAGGACCAGGGCGTCGAGACGACGCTCCAGCTCGACGACCAGGGCCTCGCCGGTCTTGCCGCCGGCCTTGCGGGCGCGGTCGTAGGCGCGGGCCATCTGGCGCTCGCTGATGTCGTACTGGGCACGCAGACGCTGCTTCTCCAGCAGACGGACCTTGTAGTCACTGTTCTGCTTGCGGCCGCGGCCGTGCTCACCCGGCGGGTAGGGACGGGCCTCGAAGTACTTCACGGCCTTCGGCGTCAGCGCGATACCGAGCGCGCGTGACTTCTTGACCTTGGGACGCGACTGGTTAGGCACGTTCTCCAGACCTCCGTTGTAGGTTAGGTTAGGCTCACCTTACTCAAAGGAGATCGCATGTCTCGTCGCCCTGGGAACACCACGCGCATCACAGACAGCCTCGACGCGCAGGGCATCGATACGACGGAGGTCCGATCAGCTCATGGTCAGCCGCGTCCCAGCGGGCTTGAAATCGCCCGGATGCCGTCAGCAGCCGAGCGCACACGAACTCTCGTACAGAGTACATGCTCAGCGGTGCTGCTCGTCCCGGGCCTGGACGCGCTGCGGGCCGACCAGTTGATGCCGGACGCGCGGACCGTCGACACCGACGGTGACGTGCTGCTGGCCTTCGCGGCCGACTCCCCCGTCGTGCGGGCGGCGACACACGCGCAGGCGGACGAGCTGGCCGCCGTGCTGGAGGTCACCGATGTCGCACCGGTCTCCGTACCCCACCGTATCCGGGGCCGCGCCTGGGTCTCCGGCTGGTTGACACGCCTCGGGCACGGGTCCGAGCCCGGCCGGACGACGCTGCGGCTGGAGGTCGGCGAGGCTTTCGTGGACGACCTGTGGGGCGCGGAGCCGGTGGAGGCGGACGCGTTCGCCGCGGCCGTACCGGACCCGCTGTCGGAGCACGAGGCCGAGCTGCTCCAGCATCTGCACGCGGCGCACAGCGCCGAGGTCCGGACGCTGCGCTCGCTGCTCGGCGAGCGGTCCGGCGGGACGGCGGCCGTACCGGTCGGTGTGGACCGCTTCGGACTGCGGGTGCGCTTCACGGGCGTCAACTGCTTCGACGCCCGCTTCGACTTCCCCGAGCCGGTGCGTGACGTGGGCGAACTGCGCCGTGCCATGCACGCGCTCTTCGACGCGGCGAGCCGCTGAGCGCGGCGGGAACGACCGGGGGCACCCGCCACCCGGGTCAGTTGGCGGGGGCGTCGCCGCGCAGCCGTTCGCGGACCTTCTCGACCACGTCCGCGTACCGCGCCTCGGCGCCGTACCGCGTCGGTTCGTAGTACCGCCTGCCCCGCACCTCCTCCGGGGCGTAGTGCTGCGCGGCGATACCGCCCGGCACATCGTGCGGATAGACATACCCCTGCGCGTGGCCGAGCTTGGCCGCGCCCTTGTAGTGGCCGTCGCGCAGATGCGTCGGTACGGGTCCGGCCAGCCCCTTCTTCACGTCCTCCAGCGCGGCGGAGATCGCGTTCATCGCCGCGTTCGACTTGGGGGCCAGCGCCAGCGCGATGGTCGCGTGGCTCAGGGTGAGCGCGGCCTCCGGGAAGCCGATCATCGCCACGGCCTGGGCCGCCGCGACGGCGGTGGGCAGGGCCGTCGGGTCGGCCAGGCCGATGTCCTCGCTGGCCGAGATCATCAGCCGGCGGGCGATGAACCGGGGGTCCTCGCCCGCCTCGATCATGCGGGCCAGATAGTGCAGCGCCGCGTCCACGTCCGAGCCGCGGATCGACTTGATGAGCGCGCTCGCCACGTCGTAGTGCTGGTCGCCCTCGCGGTCGTACTTCACGGCCGCGCGGTCGACCGTCTCCTCGACCGTGCCGAGGCTGATCTCCTTCTCGCCCTTGGAGATGGCGGCGCCGGCCGCGGCCTCCAGGGCGGTCAGGGCGCGCCGGGCGTCTCCCCCGGCGATCCGCAGCAGATGCGCCTCGGAGTCCTCCGGGAGGGAGACCGCGCCGCCGAGCCCGCGCTCCTCGGTGAGCGCGCGCCGCAGCAGGGCGCGCAGGTCGTCGTCGGTGAGCGGCTCCAGTGTCAGCAGCAGGGAGCGCGAGAGCAGCGGGGAGATCACCGAGAAGTAGGGGTTCTCGGTGGTGGCCGCGATGAGCGTGATCCAGCGGTTCTCCACGGCGGGCAGCAGGGAGTCCTGCTGGGCCTTGCTGAATCGGTGGATCTCGTCCAGGAAGAGGACGGTCTCCTTGCCGAAGCCGCCGGACGCGCGGCGGGCACCGTCGATGACCGCGCGGACCTCCTTGACGCCCGCGGTGATCGCGGAGAGCTCCACGAAGCGCGCGTCGGTCGCCTTGGAGACCACATAGGCGAGGGTCGTCTTACCCGTGCCGGGCGGGCCCCAGAGCAGGACCGACGAGGGACCCGCGGGTCCCCTGCCCTGCGCGGCCCGCTCGACCAGCCGCCGCATCGGGGAGCCGGGCTTCAGCAGATGGCCCTGGCCGACGACCTCGTCCAGGACCCGCGGACGCATCCGTACGGCGAGCGGGCTGCTGGACGGGTCGTTCTCCTGGCGGTCTTCCGCTGCTGCGGTAAAGAGGTCGGGCTCCACGTTCCGAAGCCTATGCCAGCCCACCGACAGTGCGGACCGGTACGGTCAGCCGGTCCAGAAGTCCCACCAGCGGGTCAGGACGAGCATGCCGATGATCCCGATCCACAGCACGGGCAGCACCCAGTGGAACTCCCCCATCGCCCCGCGCAGCCACCGCGGCGCCGGGATGATCCCGCGTGTGACGTTGTGGGTGGTGACGTAGGAGAACATCACGATCGTCGCCACCCAGGCGAGGCAGCACCACAGGCACAGAGAGCTGATGTTGTAGAGCGACTGGTACTGGAGCCAGGTGCAGAAGCCGACGCCGAACAGCATCCCGGCGTTGAGCCCGAGCCAGAACCACCGCCGGTACCGCGCCCCGGCGAGGAGCCCCAGCCCCACACAGACCACGACGGCGTAGGTGACGAGCCCCAGCATCGGGTTGGGGAAGCCGAAGGCCGACGCCTGCTCGCTCGTCATGATGTTCCCGCACGAGACCACCGGGTTCAGACTGCACCCCGGCGTGAAGCCCGGGTCCTCCAGCAGCTTGAACTTGTCGATCGTGATCACCCACGACGCCAGCACACCCGCCGCACCCGTCACCACCAGCAGCCACGCCAGCACCCGCCCCGCCCCGATCGGACCGGTCGCGTCGCGCTCCGCCCGGTCGGCGGCCACGTCGTCAAGCGCTGCACTCGTCATATCGCCGTTCCATCACTCGTGGCTGCACCGGAAGCAGAGGGCCCGGCCATTCTGCCGCACCCGTGCCCGTATCCGCCGTTCGATGGACATAAGGAGGCACGCGGAAGGCCCCGGACAGCCGGTGGCGTCCGGGGCCCGTGCGTCGGACCGGCCGTCAGACGAGTCTGGCCGTGAGATCGGCCACCAGCGCGTCGAGCGGTACGGGCTTCTGCTCGCCGCTCTCCATGTCCTTGACCTGGGCCACGCCCTCGGCGAGATCGCGCTCACCGGCGACGATCGTGAAGCGCGCGCCCGAGCGGTTGGCGTTCTTCATGGCGCCCTTGAGCCCCTTGCCGCCGTAGCTGAAGTCGGCGGCCACCCCGGCCCGGCGCAGCTCGGTGACCACGCCGAACAGCCGCCGGCGCGCCTCCTCGCCGAGCGGCACCGCGAACACGCTGGTGGCGGCCGGCAGTTGGAGGGTGATGCCCTCGGCCTCCAGTGCCAGCACCGTACGGTCCACGCCGAGCGCCCAGCCGACTGACGGCAGCGCGGGGCCGCCGATCATCTCCGAGAGCCCGTCGTAGCGCCCGCCGCCGCCGACGGCGGACTGGGCGCCGAGGCCGTCGTGGACGAACTCGAAGGTGGTGCGGGTGTAGTAGTCCAGGCCCCGTACGAGCCGTTCGTCGTCCTCGTACGCGACACCCGCCGCCGTCAGCAGCTCGCGCACCTCGGCGTGGTAGACCCGGCACGCCTCGCAGAGGTGGTCGCGCAGCTTCGGGGCGCCGGTGAGCTGCCGCCGTACCTCGGGGCGCTTGTCGTCGAGGACCCGCAGGGGGTTGATCTCGACGCGCCGGCGGGTCTCCTCGTCCAGGTCGAGGTCGCGCAGGAAGTCCTGGAGGGCCTCCCGGTAGACGGGGCGGCACTCCTTGTCGCCCAGGGAGTTCAGCAGGATACGGAAGCCGCTCAGGCCGAGCGACCGGTACGCCTGGTCGGCGAGGATGATCAGTTCGGCGTCGAGCGCCGGGTCCTCGGCGCCGATCGCTTCCGCGCCGACCTGGGAGAAGTGGCGGTAGCGGCCCTTCTGCGGGCGCTCGTAGCGGTAGTAGGAGCCCGAGTACCAGAGCTTGACGGGGAGGTTGCCGGCCTTGTGCAGATTCGCTTCGAGCGCCGCGCGCAGTACGGAGGCGGTGCCTTCGGGGCGCAGCGCCAGCTCGGAGCCGCCCTTGGTGGTGAGGGTGTACATCTCCTTGGTGACGATGTCGGTGGACTCACCGACGCCGCGGGCGAAGAGTTCGACGTCCTCGAAGCCGGGGGTCTCGATGTAGCCGTATCCGGAGTTCTTCAGCGGTGCGGAGATCGCCTCGCGGACCGCGAGGTACACGGCGGAGTCCGGCGGAAGCAGGTCGTAGGTGCCCTTGGGGGCCTGAAAGGTGCTCATGGGATTCGCTGCGTCACATTCCTCGTCGCGGAGCGGCGCTCTCGCCGCTTCCGTAGCCTGCGGCCACCTCGCGCAGATACGGGTTGGTGGCTCGCTCCCGGCCGATGGTCGTCTGGGGGCCGTGGCCGGACAGCACCACGGTCGAGTCGTCGAGCGGCAGGCAGACACGGCCCAGCGAGTCGAGCATCTCGGCCGGATCGCCGCCGGGCAGGTCCGTGCGTCCGACGGAGCCGGCGAACAGCAGGTCGCCCGAGAAGAGGACGGAGGGAATGTCCGCGGCCTCGGGCACCCTGAAGGTCACCGACCCCTTCGTATGGCCGGGCGCGTGCGCGACGCCGAAGGTCAGGCCCGCCAGTGCCAGCTCCGTGCCGTCGCCCAGTTCCCTGACGTCGTCGGGCTCCCCCACGGTCAGCTCACCCATGAGCGGCATCCCGATGGAGCGGCCGAGGGCCTTCTCGGGGTCGCTCATCATGTACCGGTCCGACGGGTGGATCCACGCGGGCACGTCGTGCGCGCCGCAGACGGGGACCACCGACGCGACATGGTCGATGTGGCCGTGGGTCAGGATGACGGCGACGGGCTTGAGGCGGTGCTTGGCGATCGTCTCCGCGACGCCTTCGGTGGCCTGGTGGCCGGGGTCGATGATCACGCACTCCTCGCCCGCGGCGGGGGCGACCAGATAGCAGTTGGTCCCCCAGGCCCCGGCCGGGAACCCGGCAATAAGCACGATCGTCCTCAAATGTCGTCCGTCGGGAGATTGCAGCAGATCAGAGCCTACCGGCGCTCCTCATTACACAGGTAACCCATATACCGTACGGGGCTAGTCAGGCGTTCACAGGACTTGGTGGTGAGGACCGCCTGAGCACCGCCTCAGCACAGCTTCACGACAGGGCCCACGAAGACACGAGGAGACGACCCGGTGGTCAACAGCGAGCAGCGCCGGCGCCAGCTTGCCAGGGAGAAGTTCGAGCGGCAGCAGCAGCGCCGGGCGGAGAGTCGCAACAAGGCCCGGCGCCGTAACGCGGTCATCGCAGCGTCGCTGGCCGTGGTGGTGGCGGCGGGCGGCGGCGCGTACGCCATCGCGGGTCTGACGGACGACGGCGGCAAGAAGGACAGCGCCGCGGACAACCCGTCGGCGCCGCCGTCGCCGAGCGAGAGCAAGCCCGCCGGGCCGAAGATGACGATCGACGCCAAGGCCAAGTACACGATGTCGCTCAAGACCAGCCAGGGCGACATCGGTATCGCGATGGACGCGGCGAAGACGCCCGAAACGGTGAACTCCTTCAAGTCGCTCGCCGACAAGAAGTTCTTCGACGGCACCAAGTGCCACCGCCTGACCACAGAGAACATCTTCGTGCTCCAGTGCGGCGACCCCAAGGGCGACGGCACCGGCGGTCCGGGCTACACCATCGCGGACGAGAACCTGGACGCGCTCGGCAAGCCCGCGGCGGACGGCGCCGTGACGTACCCCGCGGGATCGGTGGCGATGGCGAATACCGGCCAGCCGAACAGCGGCGGCAGCCAGTTCTTCCTCGTCTGGAAGGACACCAAGCTGCCGCCCTCGTACACCCCGTTCGGGACGATGGACGCCGAGGGCCTGAAGACCGTGAAGGGCGTCGCCGCGGGGGGCGTCACCGGTGACAACAAGGGGGACGGTGCGCCGAAGAAGACCGTGACCATCGAGAAGGGCACCGTCGACGAGACGTGAGGGCGGGTGACCGGCGGCTCGGCCCCCGGCACGACCGCTGGGAGCGCCCCGCTGCCGGACCCCGCGAATTTCGGCCGTGCGGAGTGCGGACAGCCGGGCTGCCGGTCACCTAGATTGGCGTTGTGCGGCGCGCGGATCGGCTTCGGCGGATCGGCTTCCGCGTCGCGGAAGACGGGCGAGGCCCGTCCAGGAAACTGTGGACGATGCCCGGGGGGCACCCCTCGCAGGCATCAGGTGGAGGAGGCGCTGTGAGCAGCGACCCGTGGGGCCGAGTCGACGAGACAGGCACCGTGTACGTGCGCACGGCCGAGGGCGAGCAGGTCGTCGGATCGTGGCAGGCAGGCTCTCCCGAGGAGGCTCTGGCCTACTTCGAGCGCAAGTACGAGGGCCTGGTGGTCGAGATCGGCCTTCTCGAACGGCGGGTGAAGACCACCGATCTCTCGGCCAAGGACGCGCAGTCCGCCATCGATCATCTGCGGGCGCAGGTCGACGAGCATCACGCGGTCGGTGATCTCGCCGCGCTGCGTACCCGGCTCGACGGGCTTGTCGCCACGGTCGAGGCGCGCCGTGAGGAGCGCAGGGTCCAGAAGGCGAAGCAGGCGGACGCCGCGCGTGAGTCGAAGCAGGCGCTGGTCGCGGAGGCCGAGGAACTGGCGGCGAGCGACCAGTGGCGGTCCGCGGGTGAGCGGCTGCGCGCGCTGGTGGACACCTGGAAGAGCCTGCCGCGGCTGGACCGGAAGTCCGACGACGAGCTGTGGCACCGCTTCTCGCACGCGCGCTCGGCGTTCTCCAAGCGCCGCAAGGCGCACTTCGCCTCGCTGGACGCGCAGCGCGAGGAGGCCCGCAAGGCCAAGGAGAAGCTGGTCACCGAGGCCGAGTCGCTGTCGGGCTCCACGGACTGGGGCGGGACGGCGGCCAGGTACCGCGAGCTGATGACGGAGTGGAAGGCCGCGGGCCGTGCGCAGCGCGAGGCCGAGGACGATCTGTGGAACCGCTTCCGCGGCGCCCAGGACGTCTTCTTCGCCGCCCGCGGTGAGGTCTTCGCCGAGCGGGACGCGGAGCAGACCGAGAATCTGAAGCTCAAGGAGGAGCTGGCGACCGAGGCGGAGCGGCTGCTCCCGGTGACGGACCTGAAGGCGGCCCGTGCCGCGTTCCGGGCCATCAACGAGCGCTGGGAGGCCATCGGGCATGTGCCCCGTGACGCCAGGCCCCGTGTCGAGGGCCGGATGCAGACGGTGGAGCGGGCGCTTCAGGAGTCCGAGGAGAACGAGTGGCGCCGGACGAACCCGGAGGCGCGTGCGCGTGCCGCGGGTCTGACGGGCCAGCTCCAGGCCGCCGTCGACACGCTGCGTACGCAGATCGACACGGCGCGCGCCTCGGGCAACAACGCCAGGGCCGACAAGCTGGCGAAGGAGCTGGAGGGCCGGCAGGCGCTGCTGGACCAGGCGCTGAAGGGTCTTCAGGAGTTCGGGGGCTGACGCACCCGCACGACGTGGAGGGGGGGGGGGGGGGGGGGGGGGGGGGGGGGGGGGGGGGGGGGGGGGGGGGGGGGGGGGGGGGGGGGGGGGGGGGGGGGGGGGGGGGGGGGG